>JAZTYI010000106.1:0-42707 GCA_045636885.1 Alloprevotella sp. | reverse complement strand
CGGTAAAATGTGTACTTTTGCCCATGTTTCAAGAATGTTTTTGTGGTGAAAACAAAGGAACAAAAAAGAAGCTGAACTCCAAACATGGAATTCAGCTTTTTTCTATGCTATAAAATATGTTTACCGGACAGCAATAATTTTTTTAATATTGTGTTTTTACCAATGAAATTTGTGAAGTAAAGTTTACAACTAATTCCGTAATGCTATTTTCAGTCGAATTTGAAGGCAAAACAGAGTTTTGATTGACTAACGGAAACGGCCGTTGCGCTGTTCCGATAAGGAAGCGACTCCCGTTTACAGAAGACGCTAAGAAAGCAACAGGTCGTTCTGGAAATACAAAAGTCTCCTCCAGCGTAGCAGAAAGTTTTGTCGTGTGAAGTCTTACCCCGTCCTCAACATCCTCGGAGGTTTCAAGTGCTGCTAGTCCAACGATGGGCAATGTTCGCCAAGGAACTACGTCACGTAGTATAACTCGGCGATTATGAGGCATCAACAGGGCGTACTTCAGATGATAGGCTTCACACCATTCAATTTTGTGGATATAGAGTAACATGTTCTTCTGTTTCGTTGGTTGATTCTTCAATTACATGAGCATACTCAGCGTCTTCTGATTGTTTCTTATAGCGAGCGAAAAGGAAACGCGAGCGCTCTAACACATTAGGTATGCGTTCAAAACCAGCCACAGACGGGTCGGAGGTCAGTTCAAACTGCTGAGGAACAATCTGTGAGTAGTCGGGACCGATGTCCTCATCATGGTCCAGACGGGTGAACTTACCAAGAGCTGCAAGCATCTTGGCAAAAGCATTGGCATCGCCAGAACTGCGTGCCATTTCAAAGCCCTCCTCACAACGCTGCATGAAGAGGTACTGACACCACTGACGGGTCATCTGTCCAATATTGCCCAAACAGATTTTCAACAAGCGCACGTCCTCGTATGCTTGTGAAAAACTAATGTTGTGTTGTTGCCGAAGTTGGGCAACAATGGCTTTATCCGCGTAAGCCGGATGACGAAGCCAAAACGCATACATGTCTCGCAAACGGAGTATGCGAGACTGCACTGGTTGGGGCAATTTGGCCTCTATCATTTCTTCCTCTGTAGCGAAGAGAAAGCGTTGTGTACGTTCTATCAATTCAGGATTCATACGTTATTCGTCTCGTATCATTCTACGGAAATGGGCGTTGACTTCGTCAGCCGCCGTTGAACTACCTGCTTCAGCGAGTTCTATATCACGACGACGGAGTTCCAAAGCGACTTGTGCTTTAGCTTGACGGTATGCCTGTGAGACCGGACTTGACAGGTCGTCAATAGCATCACGAAGTCGGCGTTCGTCCACGTTCAGAAGTAGCGCCATATCAGAGATTGGTGTAAGTTCTTTGACGTAATTCCGTATCTCATCAATGTATTCAGAAAGATCATCATTGATGATTATGATTTCATTCATAAAGTGTAAAAGTCTTTAGATTGTTTAACTCTTCCAAGCAATAGTTCGCCACATCCTGTGATTGTACTATTGCATAGTTCTCCAAACGATTACCTCGTGTTTGGTTCTGCGAAGAAATGACGACTACGGGAATGTCTCCTTCGATGACCATCACCTTCGAGTGGTTGGGGCAGAAGCGCACTTCATCGTATGAGTTGCGAAGCATCGTGTTTACACGTGCGGTCTTCTCTGCCGCCTTAAAGTCCGTATAAAGGCGGGAATGCTTGATGAGTCCCTTGCCACGCAAAGCAATGAGCTTGCGCAAGAACTCCTCGCCTGTGGAGTACGTGCTGACAGTAATATCAGCAGGTCCCGTAAAGGCGAGCAAGTGCTCCAGGACATATCCCAACTGAAAGGTGTCAGTCAGAATGACCTGTACCGGAACGTCCTTGGGATTATGTATTTCAGGTTTGGTTTTCATGGTGTAAATCAAAACGGGCGGACGGAGTTTCCCAACTGCGTCCGCCCAACAAATGGTTAAATGCAAACAAAATCAAAGTATTCTAATGAGCAACAAAAGTCAATCCCAATTCTTCAAGTTCCGCTTGATAATCAGCGTCAAAACCCAGTTCAGCAGAAAGAAGTAAGTCAATGCGTTGTTGCATCTTCTCACGAAGTTCCTCTTCCCCCGTCTCTGCCAACTTCTTTTTGTTGGCTGAGATATACTTGCGAGCGGCTTGTAACTGTTGCGCCGTAGGTGCGTCTGTTACAGGCTTTACTGCTTGTTCAGCGCTCCAAGTGTCGTAGGTTTCCCAATTCTGACGATATGCCTTATCGAGTTCGTCGAGTTGCTTTAGGTACTCATGACGATCACAAGGCGTATCGTTTTCCATCTGCTTCAAGGTCTCGAAGAGCTGCTTCATCTTGAAATAGATGTCACCGTTGCGCTCGTAGAGGTCTTGAAGTTCCTGGGGCAAGGAGTCATGGTCATGGCGCTTGCCTCGGTAGTTACCACTGGGGAGTTCCGCATCCGTACTGATAACAGGTGCGCCAGCATCTAAGGACTCGGTAGCAAGTGGCAACACCCTTTGCTCCATGGCAACTACCTCACGTTTCGTGAGACCTGCCAAACGGATTTTAAGGTATTTCCTTAATTCTCTCTCAATTTTAGAGAAGTTGCGTTTTAACAAGACCATGCGGTGTAGGTGCTGGTTCTTGTTCAAGCGAAGCATCAACTCCGCTCCCGTCTCTAATGAACGGGAGTCCGGAGGTGTATCTAACCACGCTTGTAGTTCTTTGGTAAAACGTTCATCAAGCATAGTCTTCGGTTTTAGTCGGTAACGGGCTCTCCAGTTTCACCACTGATGGTGCCGTCTGCGATGAGGATTTTACCCGTATAGTAAGGAGGAGGACAAACGTCCGTCACTTCGATTTCAAGCGTAGTGCCGAAGTCGCCTGTGACGCCTTCACCGCCGTCCTGCTTGGGTTTGGTGTCTGTTTCAAACATTTCATTGCCGAATACACGGAACTTACCGTCACGACGTTGAAGCAGATAGACGAAATCGTCAGCATTTGCTTGGCGACAGAAACCTGTTGCTTCTGCATCCGTATCAGGATGCACCACTGAGGTCTTGTTCAAGAAGGTGCGTGCAGGTTTGTCGCCTTGACTTTCACTTTCAATCTTACCCTTATTGTCAATAAGGTCGATGTAGTTCCAGTGTTTGTCTGCCTCCAGAACAAAGTCACCGGTATAGGTGGCGAGTTCTGCCATACCATCTTCTGCGGTATCGGGCAAGATAGGCCATTTGACAATATCACGTTTAGGGATATAGTACAAGCGAGAGCGAATACCAGGAAGGACGGTCTTGCCCTTGCAGAAGTTCAAACTATCGTAAAGGGCGCTGTTGGTACATACTTTTGCCATAGTTTCTAGTGTTTTGAGTTAAACATGTGACGTGGCGTTATGCTAACTTAGCGACCATGAGACGTTCCTTAGAAATCGTTTCGAACTGGCAACCGAAGAACATTGTTGCTACGAAAGAAAGCAGGAATTCTTGATGCTTTTCGATAGCAATCTTTTCCGCGTCGAGTCCGTCACCATAACCGTAAATCATGTTGGATTGTGTGGTGAGGTGAATATAAGGAGAGTTCTTCTTAGACGAGAGCGGAACGAGTTCACAGAGGTTGTCTGAACCTTCAAGGTACGTCTTCTTAAACTCAGTGTTATAAACGACGCTACTAAAGGTCTGCATGTAGTCCTTGTTGTAAGCACGGAATACAGAGTAAGGCACGAACATCTTGGTGGGAATACCCTGCAATACGTCATCTGCGCCTTCGTAGATGGACATCAAGATGTCGGTGGCGTTATCCTTGGTGATTTCCTCATCCAACTGGATAAAGTTACCTTCGCTTGCAGAGATGGCACCAGCGGTGATTTCCTTTTCGGTGATGGTGTCAAAACCATCAAAGAGGTCTGCTGTTTTTGTACCTGTATCATTGCGCTTCGCATTCCAGATATGCAAGTTCAGGTTTTCACCCAACTTCATAGAAAGGTAACTGAGCACTTGGCGTGCCATGTCTAGAGAAGTCAGTGCTTCGCCTTGAGTAGTGAGAGAACCATAAATAGACTTCGCGAGTTGGTTCATGTCAAATCGTTTTATGACACTACCGAGGTATGTTTCCAAGGTACGTGGTTTGATGGTCAAACCATTATCATCATAACGAGTAGGATCATAAGGACCAATCTCAAGACCTCCAGAGAGTTGTCCAAGGACTTCACGACCTGCCACACCTGGGCGTGGCGTCATGTGTTTAAGCGTTGCTTCTGCCGCAATAACGGGCATAACCAAGAGGTCTTTTCTGTAGGTGACAGCTGACTTTTGAAGTTCAGCTTCGGTGATGTTGAAATAAGTTTTAGCCATAGTTTAGCAAAGGTGTTTGAGTCGTTCGTAGTCGTTTCTTGCACGAATGGCATAATGTTCTTCGTTTTCGACGCCATCCTCGATGTGTGATGTCTCGTCGCCATCCGCTTTTTGAAGGTTTTCAACTTGAGTAGTCAAGTCATTCACTTGCTCACGTAGTGAAGTTATTTCGCTCGTGAGCGTTTGTTTCTCTTCAGCAAGCGCAGAAAGGTGGTTGTCAAGCGCGGTCATCTGCTCAACAGAAAGCACCACCGTGTTCTGCGTCTGCTCAATGCCATCCAGCTGAAGGGCGGCAAGGATGTTGGTAAATTCTTTGTTCATGATATGTAGAGTCTCTGTGTTGGTGGGTTGGTCGATAGTTTCTGTCTTCACAATGGTTTTATCCTTGAAGAAAGAACGGATAGAATCTAAGATAGAACGATGCTCATCACGGTGTGCGACTTCAGGAACAGGAAGTCCGCACGCCAGGATTTGACCTTTAATGCCGTCGGTAAGGGCTATTGATTGTTCATCTTTGATGATCTCATCAATAAGACCATACGTTTTGCAGGTTTCAGCGTTTAGCCAATCTGCATCTTTCATCCATCCGGCAATGTCCTCGACTTTCTTGCCACAGCGTGCAGCATAGATATTGACCACGGTCTGGTCAATCGTTTCGAGGGCGTTCTTGGATGCTTCCAATTTCTGTATGGTCTGGGCAATTTCGTCGGCATTCATCGTTCCCCATTCGTCAATCCAGTTGGAACAGCGGTGTACGAGGAGCAAAGCGAACTCGCCCATGACAATGCGTTTGGCACCCATGGCGATGATAGTAGCAGCACTTGCTACGAAGCCATGAAGGTGAGCAGTGACGTTGCCGTGTTCTAAGAACATTTGACGAATTTGTAGCGCATCAACGACAGAACCGCCCAAGGAGGAGATATACACCGTGCAGGGTGCGTCTCCTACTTTGGCGAGTTCGTCTTGAATGAAAGAGGCTGAGAAGGGATAGCCTATTGAACCATTAATGTAAATGTCGTATTTCATTTCTGTGTTGGATTTGATGCAAATTTATCCAACGTATATAGAAATAGAAAAGACAAAAAAAGTCGTAGATTGCTCTACGACTTGTCAAGTTAATTATTCCATAAAGGTTCATTTTCCCAATTATCGGGAAAGCCCATAGCGTTTTTGTCTATCTCTGGGAAACGAGTAAATAGGGTTTGAAGTTTGGCAAGCATATCGTTTGCCGGAGATATAATATTTACGAAGTATTTGATAATACAAAGAGTGAAGTAAATTCGCAGTAAGTCTGTAGGTAAGGTTATCCAGGGAAATGTTATTCTATTGGGCAATGTAGCACGTATAGAATAGACACGGTTCCAAACGCGCGAGTGATGACAACAAGAGTTTCTCGTTACAGTTATGATGGTGAGCCAAGACTCAAATGGAGTGACCTGTAAACCAAATCTTTGAGATATTGCTTTCTTGACCCTCTTATTTTTAAGATTGCTATAGATGTTTGTCATTACTCCAAGTGGGAGTATTTCTGCCAATATCCATGCTGGAGGATATGGATTACTATAGGTTTCTCGAAAATGAAGAATAAAGTCCTCTCTTGTATGCCGAAGTTCATTATCAATAAGGGACATCGTTCGATTGAACTTAGCTTGATCAATGAAGTTGCATGAATCTGTTATCCAAAAAGGATTGTCAATGATATCAGAGGCAATATTTACAATGGCACTGCGTACTGCCACTTCTATCTTTTCTATTTCATTAAAGAGAAACAAGCGAAACTTTTTGTCGAAACGATAAAGCATCATTACTTTATCAAAAGAAGCTCCTTCTTTGTACACATGTTGTTCTTTGGGCATTTTAAGCAGGGGGTACATGTATGCAGAAAGACGATAATAACCTATGTGTGTAAGATAATGTTCAGCTTTTGTCGTTTCGTCAATCTCAAGTCCTCTATGTTGTAGTATGGACACGAGTTCTTGTGAAGACTTGTATTCTTTGTTAAATAGTATTGTTGATGCCATAGGGTATATAAAAAAACGACCCGCACATTTGAGCATTGTTAAGAGGCTTGGCGGGTTCTTGCGATGCAAAGTTATGCATTTGTTTGAAATCTGCAAAATATTCTCTATAAAAAAACCTTCAACCCATCAATCTCAAACAAAGTAATATCCCGAAACTCTCGAATAACTCCAGAAAGCGGAACCATAATCCTATGTGTTCCCCTACGTTTGAAGCCGCCTATGCAGGTGGCTTCTTTATATTCTATGATGTCTCCAGTAGAGAGTTTCCAAACTTTGAGATGGTGCGGTTGCTTATTCTCTAGGAGCAGAATAGCATCGTTTCTGTGTATAGATTTCGGTTTCATTAGTAGAAGGTATTATCAAAGGAATTATCAAACGTGCGGAAAGACTCCGTCGGTTCATGGAGCGTACTTCTGTTCGCCTCACGCCAAGAAATTGTTGCTTGTTGTGGCGTGTATAGGTCATTAGAAATCTTGAAATCACAATCCGTGATGCAGACCTCACGCTCAGAAGGCAAGACCTTAACAAACGTAGCACTGCACAAATCCGCAAATAGCGGAACCATGTGTGAGGGAATAATCCCCGTGTGCGACGTATGTTCAGGAACAGCAAGCACACGATAGTTGCGCGTCTTGCCTCCAAACATAGCTGTCGAGCGTGTAGGTTTCAGTTCCGTCAGCGTAGCGCCAAAGCAGTGAAACGTCTCTAAGTAGCCGAAGGCATTACGGAACATGAAACTCACAGGCATAGCATCCTTGCACGACTGCAAGATAAACTCTGCCGTTCGGTCATCCGCCTTCACCAGGTAGGAATGCAGTATGTATTCCGCACCCGGTGAAGCAAATTGGGAGGGCGAAACGTTAATTCTTGAAGAGAGATTATCCCCAGAAGAACTTAATTCCTTAGTCGTTTCTTTGATATCACCATTTTGAGGATTCACCCAAATCAACGTGGCGACTGCCTTGTTGATATTATCGGCAAAGAGCAATTCTTCTGCATCCATGTAAGTGGGCTTTGGTCCTTTGACCAAAGAGAAGAAATGCTTGTTGCAGAACTCGGTGCACGTAGTGTTTAAGTCCTGGCGACAAGCACGGACGTAAAACTCTGCGGCACCGTCCTCATTTGAACCTTCCTCTTCCAAATAGATTTCGCAGAAAACACAAGGATGGTCTGCCGTGATGTCACGGAGCAACTGGGCAAAATCCTCGATAATTATTTGCCCGTCAGCATTAGGTGTCAGTGTGAGTATCATATCTACACCCACATTGGTGAAGAACTCGAAGGTACATGTATTAGTGGAACTGATAATGATCCTATCGAGTTCATGAGGAAAGGCTATTTCCGGTATTGGGGTAACAAAACTAGCCATAGAATTTTCTGTAAAGCATTATAGAAACGATAGCAGTGGCAATGATAACGACCACGTAGGGCGTAGCATTGACTTTGCTATTCCGCTCTATGGTCTGCACCTCACGGATGCGTATCGTATCGGTGAGGTGTTGATATACGGTATCGTGAACCAACTGCGAGCGATATTTCGTGTGGTAGTGATGCCTTTCGATACGAATGGTATCACCCACGAAAGACTCCCGAATAAAGATACTATCGTGCAAACGAAATGTATCCATGCGGAGCGATACTAAGCGAACTGTGTCCGTCCGCACCGAATGAGAAGAAAGGTCATGCTCTCGCACCTTACAGGCAGAAAGCATGACCAGGCCTATCAAAATGAGAAGAAGGTGCTTCATAAGTCTTTATATTCTTCAGTGGCGTTAAACGAAGGACACGCTTTAGCGGCAAAATCACGATGCCCATGGATCGCTGCTTTAGGAAAGCGCTCTTTTAAGTGTTTCAGCAAGCGCTCAAGGGCGAGTTTTTGTGCAGAAGTCCGAGTGTCTTTAGGCGTTTTCCCATCTTTTGCTACACCACCGATGTAGCAGACGCCAATAGAGTTATCGTTGTGTCCGGTACAATGTGCTCCAATCAGCGCTTCTGGTCTGCCGTTGTGAACTTCACCATTGCGGTAGATAACGTAGTGATACCCGATAGTGACGAACTTCCGTTGCTTATGCCAACGAGTGATGTCAGCGACGGTGAAGTCTTTACCTTCAGGCGTAGCGGAGCAGTGAACAATGATTTTAGTAATCTGTCTCATGATTTCTTCACCTCCTTTCCGTCCTCCTTGTCCTGGATACCCAAACGTTCCCGAATGGAGTTAAACTTGTCGTTTACATAGACGTTCACGCCAAAGACCGACCCTGCATAAATCATCGTTTGCGCTGCAAACCAAAGCACCGAGTCAGAAATCTCCCCAGTAGGTGGCACGATGAAACCAGCAATGGTTAGTGCCACGCCACAGACGAGCATAGCGATGGCAGAATAATACTGAAGATTAACGCGTTGTTCTCTTGTCATAGTTAGATGTGTTAGTACGACAAAAGTATTGCTATGATTTTTAGCGTGAAAAGACACAAAAAAAGAGTTACCCAAACGGATAACTCTAAAAATGACTCAAGCCCAAACGACTTAGGTTTGGGCTTGATACTGTACTGTTTAACGTGCAAGACTCTGCGACTATGGCTGGGAATTACACGATTCTGAGTGCAAAATTAAGAACAAATATTCAATCAAACAAGTTTTGAATGTTAAAAATCAATACCTGAATTATTTTCAAGAATATTTATAAGTTCTTTTCTGTTCTTCTTAAAACTTGCATATAACTTATCTAATTCACCTTGTAAGTCATTAGCTCTATTACTTGAAATTTGATTTAGAATGTATTTCAAGACAGTAAGAGCACCAACTAACTTTTGGAAATCTGTACCTCGTAATCCCAATTTTGGTCCCTTACCACTAATACCATTAGGTAATTGTAAATCAAATAAAGCTGCACCATGTGCACATTTATTTCTCAATGTGTGAATGGCATCCAAGTAACTTTCAAAAACAGAAATCTTGCCGACGCCAAATTGTTTTGCTATTGTTTTCTTGTAATTCTGATTATCAATAGATTTATATAATCTAATAATACTTCCAAACGTCATAAACTCAATGGTTTTCCATGCTGGTGCGAATTTATCAAGAGGATATTTTGCATGATGACGTTTAATCTGCTGATTTTTCTGGAATGCTTCTGACTTATAAACTTTCTTATCAAAATCATCTATAAATGATTGTCTCATAACAGAAGGTGCGACAAACCAAAGCGGTTCTGTTGCATTCTCTATTGACATATAATAAGTAAGATAAGTTCTTAAAGCAACTTCGACACGTGTTAAATATCTATTCAGAATGTTTCTTAAGTCAAAGTCGAAGTAGTATAAAGCCACTGCATCTTCAAATTGTGTTCCCTCAACAACTTCATGCGTTCTATTCAATAACTGAGGGTGCGTTTTCTCGAATGGAAAAAAGTAAAATCCCAAACGATAATATCCTATATCATGAAGGATTTCCTTTGCCTTTTCTAAAGCATTAATTGTTACACCACGAGAGCGCAATATATCTATTTGTTCATCTATTGTTTTCGCTGTTTTCATTGTTTCGTTATATTTTAGAGCAAAAAAATAAAAACTGTTTTAGAGCAAAAGTATTATGAATACTAATAATCAAAAAAGACTACATTCCTCTTTCTTGGGTCCCACACGATTTTGCGCCGTAGAAACAAAATCGTGTGGGGGATTTTTATTCATTATCGGCGGCACGACCAAGCAAACGGCGCGGGAGTGCCGCCGATAGGGCAAAGAAAATCCCACTGCCTTGGTTGGCGGTGGGATGTTTGCGCTTATACTGCTATTATTTGCGCTTCAAGTGTTGCGACCTTATCTTTTATTTTCTCAGATAGATAGCGCACAAAATCTAAAACGATTTCTTGGTGTGTGATTGAGAAAAGTTTTTCTCGGTTGTACCTTGTTTCTCCGCTTGCAAAATCTATGCTATACGTTATTTGTTCGCTGTCGATTTCTGCTTTTTGACTTAGCAAATTTTCTGCGTTGGTTAGTTGGTCGAGTGTCTCAATAAATTTGCTACGTCTGCGGTTTAACTCCTGCAAAGTGGCGAGCTTCTGCAAAGTACTTTGTAGTTCTTTTGCCTTGCGTTCTGCGATTTCTTCGGGTGTCTCTTCTTTTAGTTCTACCATAGTTTCGGGGATTTCTGTTTGTGTTGTTGCTGGTTTTATAATTTCCTGCGGTTGGTCTGTAAGTTGGTCACAAATTGCGACTCTGTGCCCTGCTCGTATGAGTTTAGGCAAATAGGCGTCGAGTGCCGGAAACGGGAAACCTGACATTTTAATTTTTTCGCCGTTTGTAGTTCGGTGTGTTAAGGTTATACCTAAAACTTTTGCGGTCGTTTCGGCGTCCTCGTTATAGGTTTCGTAAAAATCGCCAACTCTAAAAAGTAAAATGGTGTCGGTGTGTTTTTCTTTTAGTTTGGTGAACTGTTCTAAAATTGGCGTTTCTTTTGTTGCCTTTGCTTTGGTTGTCTTACTTGCCTTTGTGGCGTTTACTGTCGCTGTGTTTGTTGTTGCTGTTGTCATAGCGTTTTAATTTGATTTGTGGGCGGTTGGTTAGTCCGCCCGTTTCCTTTGATTATTTTTGAGTGTAATGGGTTACTTGTTGTTTACTGAATAAATAAGCGAGTGGGTAAAAATCCGTGTCGGCGTCTTCTTCGCTTTTGCCTTGCTCGGTTGCATCTTGTATTGCGTTTTTGCTTGCTTTAGGTTTTCCCCAAAGTAAAAGCGCCTTTTCGCCTTTGCGGACAAAATAACCTTGTGCTTTCCACTGCTCAAAAGTTTTGAGTTCTGTGTGTCCTGTACCTGCATAGAAATCTCGCAAAAGTTCATTTACATGTGCTTCTTTCCCGTTGATTTGTGCCATGCTCTTTAATTCATTGCTAAGGTCTCTTAACGCCTGGCGACGTTCACGGATTAAAATCTGCTTATCTGTTAGCGGTTTTTGTTCCGTTGTGGGTGTGGTTGTCTTGTTCTTTTTCTTCATGCTTTCAGTTACTGCCTTGATTGAAATTGTTTTAGGGGCTTTAGTCTTGGGGGCTGTTGTTGTCTTCATTGCTTTATTTGTTTTTAAGGTTTACTAAAAATCTTCTGTGTATCTCTTGAAAAATGGTGCATTCGATTAGAAATATTTTTAAGTACTCTTCGCTTTTGCGTGTTATGTCCTGCGTTGTTTCGTACTTTTCAAAAAGTACTCTCATTCTGCAAATTGCGCTGTGTAATTGGTCGAGTTCTTCGTCTGTAAATTTTTCGTATTTCATAGGGATTTATTTAATATTATAGATTACATAGGTTTGACGGTTGCAAGTATAAAATTCTCTGTAACGGTTATTTATGTCTCTAAAAATTATGTCAATACTCTTTTCGTCTTCGTCCACCATTTCAAAGAAACATTTACCAAATTGGCGTTCGATTGTCTTCATCGCTTGCATTACGTTCATTTTTATTGTGGAACCAAGAGTTGAGCGGGTGTGAGCTTTTTGAGCTTTGTTTTCTTCGTTGAAGAGATTAGCATTTGCAGCAGTAGCTGTGAAAAGGTCGAGAGTTTGCATTTTATTTTCCATTTGTTTTGATTTTTTTGATTTCTCATTGCGTCGCCTATCGCGTCGCGGTTTGTTCGCTTTTTTGATACTGCTATTTGAGGGAGCAAGAGAGAGGAACAGGCATAGGGAGGCCGTCCGAAATTTTTTCATCCTCCGGACTCTCGAAAAGTTTTGGTAAGAGTAGCGGCAAAAGTTTTTGCAAAAATCTTGGATACCCTTGCAGACCATGAACGTAGCCTACCTTTGCAGTTCAAAAAGGTGAAAAACAGACCGCAGCGTTAGGTAGCAATGGCAAGAAATCGAAAGAAACAAATGGAGAAAATAGCAGAAATGCAACAAGACCTTGAGCAATAAAGCCACTGTAGCAAATCCTCGTAAACGAAGAAGAAACAAAGCAAGGATGAAATCCTATTAAACAAATTCCTCGGCAGGTGTCGAGCAAAGAGAGACTTCTGCCGTCCACTAAAAACGAAGCCACACGACTTATCGCAGAACAGCGAACGCAGTGGCTATTCAGGGATAAGTGGTGTGGCTGACCCTCTCAAAATCGTGTCAGAACGCAGATGGCGACACGTGAACAAACGGAAAGTGATGAGCAGTCGTAGGCGCAGATGAAGTAATTTGTCGTAAGGGAAGGAAGACGACAACCATTGAGGGAAATAAGGAAAGTGTACGCAGTACTTTTTCCTCCCGAACGTGGTCTTCCTGACCTGGAGTCAAATGGCGTAAGCGTAGAAGAAGATAGCCCATGACTTTCATTCCGCTAAAGCAAAAATTTCGCCCGTTACTCCCCACCGAGGTGAAGGGCAACGGGCGAAACAGGTAAAATTATAAAAAAGTTGAGAATATTTATAATGTTACTTTGCTACCTCAACTATAATATCTTCCAATAAGAAAGGAATGACACCAACATACATAACGCCATCTTCATCCGTCCATAACTTACGATTCCCATCTAACACAACTATTTTACGGAAGAAGTCGCCAGTATTTCTTAATGAGAAAGTCTCCTGAGTTTTCTTTTCTGGTGTATCAACATTCAATGCAGATTGAATATACACTTTATTGTTCCCGATATTTACAACAAAATCTATTTCGTATTGGGATTGTTTGCGTTTACCTTCAATCATACGATTAATTTCTACTACACCAACATCAACAGAATACCCACGACGAATAAGTTCGTTGTAAATCATATTCTCCATAAGATGCGAACGCTCTTGTTGACGGAAATTCAAACGTGCATTTCTCAGTCCTAAATCCATTGCATAATATTTTTGCAAAGTGTCGAAATACTTACGTCCTTTCACATCCCATCTTTTTGCACTTTGAAATAAATATGCATCCTCAACATAATCTAAATAACCTTTAATTGTGTTGTGGGACGTTTTTTGCCCCATTACCGAACTCGCTGTATTTGCAAGTTTATTTGGGTTTGTCAGTGAACCCACTGAGGAAGACAGAGCATCAACCAATGCACTTAGAATATGATCATCTTTCAATTTATAACGTTCTACTATGTCTTTTATATATACATTAGTAAAAAGTCCTTGCAGATACTTACGTTTTTCCTGTTCGTCATTTTCAAGCACAGCAAGCGGCATTCCACCATACATCATATATTCTTCTAAAGCATCAGCTTTTTCCAACTGAACAGCAGAAAGATATTCTTGAAAGGAAAGTGGGTAAACCTTTAGTTCAGTTCCCCTGTCGCGGAAGTTCGTCACAATATCCTTTGAAAGCATTTTCGAGTTAGACCCCGTAACATATACGTCTAAATTAGGACGTGATATCAAATCGTTGAGGATGTCATAGAAGGTCGTATAAATCATATCCCTATCTTCTTCTGGGATCAATGATTCGTCAATATCTTCATTCTTTATTTTATAAGATAATTGAATCTCATCAATAAGCACATAATACTTTCTGTTCTTATCTTTTGTACAATCTGCTATATATTCATATAGTAGATTTGGATTACGGTATTTCATGTCAGACTTTCTGTCAAGAGCGATTTCTACAAAATCAGAGTCTTGTACACCTTCTTCCAGTAATCTGTTCTTGAATAGTTTAAACAGTAGGAATGATTTTCCACAACGTCTAATACCAGTAATTATCTTAACCTTGCCGTTCCATCGTTTGGAATACAACTTATCCAAATATTCTTTTCTGTCAATAACCATAGCATATTTATTAATCGTACTGACAAAATGGTCGCATATTACGACTGTTTTGTCAGTGCAAATGTATAACTATATTTCCATAAAGCAAAAAGAATCACATATTAATTTCATTTGAGAATATTTTTGTGACATTATAATAACTTCATCTTTTGCCATGTTGTTGTCTTTATTGTGTAACTATAAAACAAATATTGATAAAGAAACAGAACTACAGTTATGTGAGTGCAAAAGTATAAGTAGATTAAAGTATAGCACTTAAGTCCACACGACTTATCACAGAACAGCGAACGCAGTGGCTATTCAGGGATAAGTGGTGTGACTGACCCTCTCAAAAATCGTGTCAGAACGCAGATGGCGACACGTGAGCAACTGGAAAGTGATGAGCACTCGTAGGCGCAGATGAAGTAATTTGCCGTAAGGGAAGGAAGACGACAACCATTGAGGGAAATAAGGAAAGTGTGCGGAGTACTTTTTCCTCCCGAACGTGGTCTTCCGGACCTGGAGCCAAATGGCGTAAGCGTAGATGAAGACTGCTCATGACTTTCATTCCGCTAAAGCGCCCGTTTCGGGGACCCGTGACCCATCACTGCAAGCGATGTGTTATGGGCGAAACGGGCAAGACAATCGGCAAAAATGCTGAAAATGTGACATGGAGTGTATGTAGTCGCGTGCGTGTCGCACTTAATGCGGTCGATAATACAACGAAAAGTCTTATTTTCAGCATTTTTGCCGACCCGTCTCCGCATTTTTATGCGGATAACGTGCGAAGACACCCCCCACCGCCCTCCGCCCGTGAACTCATCACCTCAAACGAATAAAGGCGGAATATGCACCGACTACGCGGTCAAATCGCCGCACGTGAGGGCGAACTGCGATTTGAAGTGCGCTCCGAGTTCTGGGCGTATCGATTCGGACAAAGGTCGAACCGATTGGAGTGCTTGGGCAGAACACGAGGAGCGCACACATATCCGCTTGCGGCAGCTGGTCCGAAATTTGTTTACTCCCAATAAAAAAAAGCGACCGCCAAAGGCGACCGCATAGTAAAAAAATGTACGATAAGGACAATCTGTTTTCCGAACTTTCTAAGCTTATCAAAAATAAGTTTTTACAGCAAAGAGGAATTGGTCTATAAAAATTTGTTTGAATGCCGCTATGTTATTTTGTTCGTAGAACATAAGCATGGCTTTTTTGTAATCAATCGAATCTACACTTCTGAACGATATTGGGCAATAGTTGTTTGCAATCAAGATACCGTTGCTAATAATACGTGCAGTTCGTTTGTTCCCATCTGTAAAAGCTTGAATGTATGAAAGCAAAACTAAGGCAAGAAGAGCCTTCTCAAATATTTCAACTTTACCATTAATGAGGTTACAAGTATCCTCAAGAGCCTCTCTAATTTGAAATTCATTATCAAGAGGTTGATAGTTTGTTCCTGTGATACCTACTCGACGGTGACGAATATTACGTTCTACTCCGAGCTCTTTAACCAATAAAGCATGAATCTCTTCAATGCGAGGAAGCGTCAACTGCGTCAAATAATCTGGTACATCTAAGATAAAGTCTAGCGCATCTTTATGATTGAGCAACATAATCGCTTCTTCTTGTGTCTTACCACTTGCTTTTTGTTTTTCTTTAAGCAATCGCTCAGTTTCAAGCAATGAATAAGTATTACCCTCAATCTGTGAAGATTTCCATGAAAGGTCGATACCTAGTCGTTCCATTTCCTTGCGATACTCTATCTCCGTCATTTCGGAAAGATGTTGACGAAATTTATCTTGTGCATCATGCAGAGTACTCAATTCATCAGAAGTGAAAAGTTGGACGTTAGGTAATATATCACGTATAAGTTCAAAGTTGAAACTTTCTTGAACTTGTCGTTCATCAATATCCTTTTCAAAATACGTATCAAGATGCAGGGGCATTGTCACGTGTGCTTGTGGAGTGAGTTTGTATCTTGTTGCAGGTCCCTTGCCAACAATTTCGATTAACCCTTCTTCTACACACTCTGCGATAATTCTTTTTAATGTACGCTCACCCAAAGGAGAAACCAATCCACTATTAATTTCAGAACGCTTTGAAAGTGGATGATAATGCAAATACTGTAATATTTCTACTTCTATTGTCATAGTGCTAAATTTTAGAATCGGGACAAAATTACGCGTTTTTGCCCAATAATCGGGACAAATTGTCCCGATTATTTAATGATTTCATGCGTTTTTGTCCCGATTCGTGTTTTTTATGAATAAATTAAAAATCTGAGGTCACAGGCAAGACCACAGTTTCTTGTGGAAAACGCTCGCATCCAATGTAGAGCGTATCGAACGCATCCGAGAAGTCCGTGCGTTCCTCCAATTTACTCTCCTCCGTCTCCACCGTCTTCTCCAGTCGCTTATCCTTTTTCCCGTTATACACACCAGCCGTCTGTACTGAGATAAGCAGACTCTCGTTGTTCTGTTCGTTGAAGTAAGGAACCAGCCGTGCCCGTCCATCAAATCCACGATTGATAAGCAACTGCTTCTCCAAGTGTCCCATCGGGCGACCAATGGGCACAGGGCGCACTTGCCAACCATGCAGTTCTAGTTGATGACAAATCACCCAACGGAAGTCCTCATCATTCACCGCATAATTAGAACCCAATGCCGTTGTGTCGTAGTAGAAGATAACCTCATGCGTCTTGAAGTAATGATAATACTTACAGAAGTCATTCACTAGGTCAGGGAGTTTCTTCGTGTATTTCACGTAAAAAGATTTCACCACATTCAAACGACGACGTCCTTCATCCGTTTGCCCCACCACCATGCAGTTGATGTTGCTATTGAAGTCAAAGGCAATGCACAGTGGTTTCTCAGACTGAAGGTCGCCATCCATACGGCAATCCTGTTGCTGAAGTTTCTCCATGTCGTACCCCAGACTATCCAGATAATGAAAGTCAGTAGAGTTATACTTATGACTCGGACGCATAGATGAGTAGAAACCATCCTTCATGATGTCCACAGGCAGACAAAGGATAGATGTTCTGAACTCCATCGGAGGAAGATCACGCTTCATTTGTCGGAACCACGCTTCACCCAACACCTCAATGTTGGTCAGTGAAGAATAGGTACCGAAGAACGTAGCATTACGTCGAAGGGCATTGAGCATTTTTTGCACCTCTTTGAGACGCTGACGATAGTAAGGCGTAGGATGTTGGGCAAGTTGGTCCTTGATGAACCATTGTTCAGCGACCAACGCCCGAATACATTCCAGAACTTCAGGGTCGCAATCCTTTTCGTATTGCAAGAACCACGACCCTTGCTTGGTGACGGGCATGTCGGATGTAATCAGCATGCCATGATGAAAGGGCAAGTGCCCAAACTCCGTTACCTGACCACGATTAGCAGGAAAGGTCTCAGACTTCAGTTGCTCGAAGTCGATATACTTGGCTTCATCGATGTCGAGATAGTCAAACGATTTAGAGTTTGACGTACCTTTTCTGTCCTGCGAAATAATTTGACCAATGGCACCTGTATAAAAAGAAATGATGTTGTCGTAGTTCTCAGGTTTGAAGAACGGGTCCGGCCAACCTAATGCCTTAGGTGGTTTGCGACCGACACACCAGTGCACGTCACGTTTGTACCCCCAGTTTTCCCAATGCTGAAACATAGAGGGCAACGTATTCGTGAGTCCACGTTTCGCATTGGGTACGACAAAGGCTGTTGTGGAGCGAGGCATCAGTTGGAAGTTCTCCAACTGCACAGCTGCATGAAGCAGACCTTTACCCGTACCACGTCCAGCACAGACGATTGTTTTGTTTGCGCGGTAAAGCGTCGCTTCACGTTGCATCTGGTTCATATAGATTTTAGCCATGAGATTTGTTTTTATCAGTTTGTACGATTTGTGAAAGGTAAGTGGATTTCTTTTTGTGATAAATTTTACCAACTATTACACCTTTCTCATGATATTGTCTTCGGAGTCTGTAAAACTTCTGCCTTACTGCCTCACGGGCATCAAGTGAAATCCCGTTCTGTTCGCACCACAAATCGATACCCCTGTTGAGTTCACCTTTGGAATGGATGAGTGGAAAGCAGCCACTCCAAAGACTGATACGAAACAGCCCATCAATGGCAGAAACGACGGTGCGCTGACCATGAAAGCCAAGATAGTTGTAAAACTCTGGGCGACGGTGTTTGTTGTCAGTAATGACAATCGACACAGTATCATCGCTAGGTAACTCCGGCGGTTCGTTATGCGGACGACGGGTTAGCATACGATGAAGGACTTCGTTCTCGAAGGAACGGTCAGGAAAACGAACGGGATTGCCAAAATGGAAAATCAACCATTCTTTGATGTAACGTTCAACTTTGATGTGTACTCTTATATCTTTCATAGGACAATAATTTTTCTGTTTTTCTCTCGCGCGCACGTGAAGCGTTTTTACTATCTACAAACTGAATCACTATCTACATCCTGATAATCAAATAGTTGCAAATTCTACATGTAGAATGAACAGGCGATTTGTTTGATTGACCACCAACTTTGGTGAAAATTTGTAGATAGTTGTAGAATGTTTTTTTAGAAAATTCTACAAAATGGGGCTTCCTAAATAATTGATTTTTAATCATTTTATAAAATGTAGATATTTGTAGAGTATGTAGATACCTATTTTCTCGGATGTGTAAAGCGGGATGCGTGTTTAGTATATAAAATGAGAAAGAGCCAGCGTGTTTCCCAACAGGCTGACTCATGCAAACAAATGTAGAGATGTTTCTCATGTATTGATTTAAGGTTTTTGCTTATTCATTTTCTTCAAAAGGAAATTCCTTGGGTTTCATACGTTCTTCCTTTTTGCGCCTGGCTTCCTCCTCTAGGAGTTCGTCATCCGTTTTATTCAAGGTTGACGTTGAAGACTCCAAAGAAATGTTGTATTTCTCTTTGAGTATGGTGTAATCAAATGCCATCGCACGCAGAACACGAGTAACGGGTTTCATACCACCAGTACCATCCTCCTTCATTTCTTGATACCCATTGGCGAAACTCTTGAAGCGTACGCAATTCAAGTACCCATAGTAGTATTCCGTATGTTTGAGGTATTCCCTCAGCGCATCGTCAGGAATGATTTTATCTCCAGAACGTCTTGCCGCTTCTTTATAGAGTGTAAATACACGACTCACGTTCAGTAGGAGGATTGGGCGAGGAGAGGTGAACTCACGATTGTTGATGATGTCGCTTTTGAACGTGACAAAGTTCTTAATGCGATAGTCACCTTCTTCGTATAGGTTCCCGTTATCACGAAGAAACATCAACATACGCCAGAAGTGAGCGAGTTCATTGCCTTCACCACTCATGCTGTTCTGCTTCACCATCAACTTCAAACTGATGTCGAAAATCTCATCATAGGTGAAAGGAAACTTCAAGCGTTCCTCGACGCAGGAGAAGATCGCCAGAAGTTTACTCCAGTTCTCAACAATACGCGTTTCGAGCGGAGCACCATTGGTGCGTTTGTTGATTTCTTCCGCTACCTCACTGTACTTGGCCAAGAATGAACCTTGAACACGCTTGCGTAGTTCCAGCACCTGGAGTGTAAGGTGCGTCAGTCCCATTTCCTGAATGGCTCTCAATTTAGCAAAGCGCTGGCGCTGTTCCTTGGTAAACTCAGACGTTTGGAAGGATAAGAACACGCAACGGTGAAACAAAGCGATGTCAGCGGTCGGAATTTCCTGTCCGCTGAAGATGACGCCAGTCTTGACAGCCGTCATCTTTCTATCCTCAAAGGAACTGCCACCCATCTTAGTACGTCCCACACCATCGTAGAGACCCTTTAAGAACTCAATCATGCGAGGGTGCAAGTCATTTTTGTACTCGTCAAAATGCACTAAAGCATCACAGACATACGCCACGTCATCATTGAGGGCGATAGGCGTAGAGTTCTTTAAGTTGGGTGCCTTGTTGTCCACAACAAAGAACGCCATGAGCGCAGCACCCAATTCCGTCTTACCAGAACCTTTCGGACCGAAGAGGTTCAGGAGAGGGAAGGAACGTGTGTAACTCGTTACGATGTCACGAAACAACGATGCCAACCAATAGCATAGTCCAACCTTGCCATTGTCTCCGTAAACGTCAATGAATTGCTTCATGTAGTCCTCGAAGCGAATATTCTGCAAGGTACGATGAATGAACTTGCGTTGGCGTTCATAGGAACTATCGCCTTCATCATTACTGACGACAGCCGCAGGTATGTACCAATTATAATGTTCCTGGTCACCTTTCTTCTCCTCGTCGTCCTTGGCGATAGAGACAATGCCGTATTGGTTAGTCTTCAAGAAGGAACCATCTTTCCAAATGCCGTTACCGAAAGCGTAAAAGCCAACGGGATTCCATCCCATTTGCTTGACCAACGACGCTGTTTCGGTATTGTCGTAGAGATAGCGTTTGAGTTTGATGAGTTCACCTTCACCGACTTCCCATGTGAAGTTACCGCGACTCTCCAGTCTCTGACGGAAACGACTGAGTGAAACCAAGTCCTCCGGCATGAGTTCTATAGTTTTGGTCGTTCCTCGAAAGTTCTTGATTTCGTAGGTACGTCGAGACTTATCATTGTCCATTATGTGATAGAGCGGCTTCATGGTAAAGTTGCACCAAGTTTCTTCACCTTTGTCAGAGAGACCGACATAACAGTTGTTCACTTCGTAGAAGCCATACTGATGAAGGTCAACTTCTTGCTTGCGGTTGCTCTCTTCACGCTGACGTGCCCACTTGGCGCTCATGATGCGTTGGCGCCAAGTGTCCTTTCCCTTACGAATCTTGTTGAGTTCGTCAAGAAGAATATCAATCGTCGTGTTGTCCTCAATATAACTGGCAACTTCTGCGATTTCCTTGACTTTGTCCGTCTTTTGATGGACGTTGTCTTTCTCGCTCCAAATTTTGCGTGCATACCATCCACAAAACTCCTCTTCTGGGAGCAAGTCCAGTTGCGAAGCAGCAGTAAAGAAACTGCCTGGGTCTTGCTTCTTATTACCCTCGCCAAGGGGAAGCTCACGAACGGAAACCCTAAAGCCCATAGTAATGGCTTGTTTCCCGTTCTTGATGACGTACTTTAGTCCGGCACCGAACGCTTCACCTTCAGCAGGAGGATCAGCATCATTGATGAAGCAAAGAGAGTTACAAGACTTTTTGAGCAAAGCGAATTGTTCCTTGGTCCAGGCACCGCCGAGAGGAGCGACGACGTTATAAATGCCTACGGAGTGCATCTTTAGAACGTCGGGAGCACCTTCCACCAAGAAGAACTGGTCTTTCTTGACGGCTTCACGAATCGCTTCATCAATGCCGAATACACAGTATTTCTTTTTGTAGGCAGTGCTCTCCTTAGAGTTAAGGTATTTGCTGTTACTAGAACCAGAAAGGTCACGGGCGGTGAACCCGACGATATGTTTGCTTCGGTCACGAATGGGGAAAACAATGCGGTCTCTAAAGAAATCATAGTATTCATTCTTCTCAGAGTTCACACCAAGGAGACTCGCTTCTTCGAGAAGTTCAAAGTTTTCACCATGTTCACCTGCCCAACTAAATAGGTCGTTCTCTTTAGCTGCATAACCCATTCCAGACTCTCGGACGTATTGTTCTCCAAAACGATTGATAGCGTATTGCAGAGCATTACCATTAGCAGGGTCATACAGGTTTTGTACAAAGTGGTTGGCCACACGTTCATTGAGGTTCCAGATAGATTCACAATGCAGGCGCTGTTCGCGCTCTGCATCCGATTCTTCTTCCTCAAAGCAATCAATCCCGAAGCGTTTAGCCAGGGATTTGACCGCCTGTGGGAACGTGTAGTTCTCGTGCTTCATCACAAACTTGATGACATTTCCACCTTCCTGACAGGCACCGAAGCAGTGCCAGGATTGTCGAGCAGGGGAGACGTGGAAGGATGGTGTCTTCTCTTGATGGAAAGGACAACAACAAACGTATGTGCTACCTTTCCGCTTCAAGTCCGGTACCGCTTCAGATACTATCGTAACAATATCTGCACGGTCGAGCACGGCATCAATGGTTTGTTGACTTATCATCCTTGTAATTGTATTGGTTTAATCTTCTCATACATGTCGTACGCTTCTATAGCAACAACATATCCAGTACCAGCTATAATACGATTTATCACAGCCAATTCCAAGGTCGTCCAAGAATTGTGTTTTAAGCGATAAAAGAACTTATTGTAATCGATGTCGGACAAATTCAGGACGTTTTGTCTAAAGACTTTTTGTTGTTTCTTGTCAAGTTTGTTGTAAAACTCAATAACTGTCACTTGCATAGTATTGTATTTTTATAATGTTTCAAAATATTGTAATTTTATAATGTTTCTGCGTAAGCAATTTTTTATTACACTTGTTTATTCGCGTTTCTAAAAGCGTCTCTATAACAAATATAATAATTTTCAAGCATTTAGCAAATAGCTAACTAGTTGACAGATTATACAATACGGTGATAGAAAGGTGACGTACAACGGCTGTAATTTTGGAGCAATGATAGCTTAAAAGTGAAATTCTCAATGGTAATTTTGCAAAGACCTGCGAAGTAAGAAGTCTTCACAAGAGACATTCATAGACGATAGGAGACTATCATGTAAAAAACTCTGCAAAGCAGCATAATCACTGATAGTTTCTATGAATGAATTTTTATTTGTTATGGCAAAATTATTTATAATATGATAGGAATTTCACAATCAAGTAAACGAGTATAAATCGTGCTCCAAAATTTGAATTGTGATTTCACAAAAATGTACTTTTCAAGCAAAAAACAATAGTTGAAAAGTCCTAATATTTTTTTATTTTTTTCTGTAAAGTATTACAAAATTAAAGTCTGATATGGCAAAAATAGAATCAGAAATAAAATGTCATCGTCCCTAAATCCGAAAGCGAAAAACGGCATCAAAAATAAAAGCATTGTAATTTTGTAATGTTACAAAAACATTGTAATTTTGCAATGAAATTAAAACAAACAAATGTAGAACCAAGTTACCCAAATTACCGTTCCAAAAGTGGAACGGAAATGGGACAAATAGTTTGTTTCTGCAACCAAACCGGCATTTGTTTAAGCTTTTTATAACCCTTATATATAGTGGGAGTGGCAAGGCTTTTCAATCGAGCCTCCGCAACACAAGGAGATTTTTCAATCGGGTCTCCGCAACAATCAAGCAAATGTAGGTAATCTAAAGACTTCTAAGTCAAAAGATTAACCTACATTTTTTTGTGCTGTAAAAATAAAGTGGGACGAAAATGGGACGATACACGAATTTTTTTATAGTAAAACCATCCTACTTTTTGTCTTCCCTGCCTTTTCTGTCAATAATCATAGCATATACGTTAAGCGTACTGACAAAATGGTCGTATATTACTACTGTTTTGTCAGTGCAATGTATAACTATTTTTCCTTAAAGCAAAAAAGAATCACTTGTTAACTTCATTTGAGACTATTTTTGTGACATTATAGATTGGGTCAAACGATAAAGAAAATTTTTTCAGAAACCCTTATTTTTTATTTAATAAATAGCTTTAACTTTGTCAAAGTTTTGCTAATCGATGCTTATCGTCGTATAGCGAATTTTATGTTGGACAAGATGGTGTATAGTTCCACCACTGAAAAAAGTAAAACGGGGAATAGAATTACCTTTATCGTTTGATATGGAGATGTTGACAATAGATAAACGTTTATCTCATCTAAGGGCCGTCTGCATTGTAGGCGTGATGCTTTCTTTGTCTTTTATTGCTGAAATGGGTTTAGGTAGTTTCCCTGTAGGTATATTCAGTTTTCCTCTCAACATCTTGGTTTTAGCATTGTGGATGATGCTGATAACGATAATGTTCCGCAATAGAGCGAATAATGCTTGCGCTGTATTTATGCTTTCACGTGAGGCCACGTGGTTGTCTCTTGCCATGATTGTGGCGATTGGCATAACCCTGGGGTTACTACGCAATCCTTCGACCACTGCTTGGCCAATGATCTTATCGTTATTGTTCCTGCAGAGCCATGTGCTATTTGTTGTTTTACGTGGTTGGCGTAACAAGAATGGCATACGATGGCGTTTCTGTGTAACACATATCGGTTTATTGCTCGCATTAGGCGCAGGGTTCTGGGGAGCACCCGACCGTGAGAAGTGGCGTGCCCCTGTATATCATTTTGCGTCAAACGAGGCGTTCACACAGGAAGGAAGGCTAAAGTTTTTGCCCTATACGATGGAGCTAAAAGACTATTCTATTCAGCAATCCGAGAGTGGTGCACCGACTCACTACGAAGCGCGGTTATTGGTAGACGGCGAGATGGTGACACTGAAAGTGAACCATCCTTACGAACGAACACTAAGCGAAAAGATGTATCTTGTGAGTTTTTCTTCATTACCTAATGGAGAAAGATATGCTATTATTGAAATTTTCAACGAGCCCTGGCAATGGGTTTCAGCAACAGGCATCATCATGCTGATTGCTGGCGCCGTGCTTCTCTTTATACAAGGACCAAAGGAGAACCGACGCCCGAAGTAAGAGCAGAGGATAAACTTGTTTATACTATGCCTTACGAGAAGGAGGTCAAGTCCACGAAGTGGAATTAAAGGAGAAAGGGCTATGCAGACCGAATGGTTCCTTAGAACCTTAAAACCTCATAACCTAAAAACCTTATTGAACAATTAAATGATTATGGGATGGGATATTTTTCCTTTTTGGGCAGGTATCGTTCTGCTGATTGCTACGACTTCTGCTACCTGGGCAATATTCAAAAGGGAGCGTAGCATGGTGGCTATAGCAACAATGTTGCTTGCCATTCTCGCTATGGGAGGCTTTATCGCCATGCTATGGGGCACTCTTGAACGACCGCCTATGAGAACTATGGGCGAAACACGTTTGTGGTACTCCTTCTTCATTCTTATAGCGGGGTTGTTCACGTATTCACGCTGGAAATACAGATGGATCATGTTGTTCTCAACTGTGCTTGCGGGGGTGTTCATTGTTATAAACATCGTAAAGCCAGAGATTCATGACCAAACGCTTATGCCAGCCTTACAGAGTGTGTGGTTTGTGCCCCATGTCGCTATCTATATGTTTTCTTATGCATTACTTGGATGCGCCACATTACTATCAACCGTTGTGCTAATGCGTAATACCCATGACATGGATAAGGCGATAGAAAAACTCCTGTATGCAGGGTTGGCTTTTCTTACGGTAGGAATGCTTACTGGTGCTTTGTGGGCGAAGGATGCATGGGGAGCCTATTGGAGTTGGGATGCGAAGGAGTCGTGGGCGGTTGCTACATGGGGATTGTATCTCATTGCCATACACTTAACACCAAGCGTAATGAATACATCTCGAAGGCGGTTTTACCACATCATCATACTGCTGGGCTTCATGGCATTGCAGATGTGCTGGTATGGTATCAACTACTTACCCTCGGCAGAAACAAGCGTACATACATATAACCAATAAAATTTAAAGTTATGAAGCAAAAAAAAGTTCAGTATCTGATTTTTGTTGCATTGCTGCTATTAGTAGGCAGTTTTGTTACTTATCGTGCAATGCTTACGACACCATCCGCTGAGATGGTTCCAGAGGCACGCGTTTTAGCAATCATGGAGGAGGGCGGTTGCATTAGTTGCCATAGTGCAAATCCTCAACTTCCATTCTATGCCAACATCCCTGTAGCAGGAGATATGGTAATGAAAGACATTCAGGAGGGTTATCGTGCATTCGATATCGAGGATTTTATGACCAAATTGCAAGAGGGTGGCACGCCGTCGCCTGTGGATGTTGCCAAAATAGAGAAGGTAGCACAGGATAAGCGCATGCCAATGGCAAAGTACTACTTGATGCATTGGGGTAGCCAAATGACGGACGAGAAGGCAGCCGTAATTGCAGAGTGGGCACGCGATTACCGCACTGCATACTACAATGATGGCTTGACTGGAGAGCGCGCAGGAGAACCCGTACGTCCTATTGTAGCAAACCCCGATGTTGACCAAAGAAAGGTTGCGCTTGGTTATGCCCTTTATCATGACACACGTTTGTCGGTAGATAACACCGTTTCGTGTGCCACATGCCACGGACTTAACACGGGTGGTGTGGACAACCTCCAATATTCAAAGGGTGTTGCAAACAATATTGGCGGAGTAAATGCGCCCACAACCTACAATGCCGTTTACAACTTTGTACAGTTCTGGGACGGTCGTGCCAAGACGCTTGCTGAGCAGGCAGCCGGACCTCCCCTTAACCCTATTGAGATGGCCTCTACTTCTTTTGACGAGATTATCGCTAAACTCGCGAAAGAAAAGCAGTATGTTGAAGCATTCGACTCCATTTATGCAGATGGCATCACTGAAGCGAATATAACGAATGCCATTGAGGAATTCGAACGCACATTGATCACCCCCAATTCAAAGTTTGACAAATGGTTATTGGGCGATAATGAGGCGCTCAATGCTGATGAAGTTCATGGTTACGAGTTGTTTAAGACGAACAGTTGTGCTACCTGCCATGTGGGTGCAAACTTGGGTGGCGAATCCTACGAGCTTATGGGATTGCGACACCATTATTTCGAGGCACGAGGAACGGAACTTACTGAAGAAGACAACGGTCGCTTCAAGCAGACTAAGGACGAGCGCGACCGTCATCGCTTCAAGGTGCCGGGGCTGCGTAATATTGAACTCACATGGCCTTATTATCATGACGGCACTCGTGCGACCATGGAAGAGGCTGTACGCGATATGGCACTTTATCAGTGTGACATAACGCTTAACGACTCCGAAGTGGCAGCTATCGTTGCATTCATGCGCACCCTTACAGGTGAGTATCAGGGTAAGTTACTAAAATCGGATAACGTGCAAGAGAATTAAGGAAATATAGACATTCAAAATAAGGAGTTTTAAATTGAATGAGGGTGTGTCCGATGGGCACACCCTCATCTTTATATTGCTGTCAGTTCGGACTGCAATAATTAGATATACCTTTCCGAATTGCATAATTTGTTGTTGGTATAATAAAAAAGAGAGCATAGAGGTTTTTGCTTTGCTCTATGCTCTCTTCGTGGGGTTATTCCACCTGTAACACTAATCCCTTGAGGTATTCGCCCTCGGGATGGTAGATGTTGATGGGGTGATCGGCGGGTTGATGGATTTGATGCAGGATTCGCACGTGGCGCCCGCTTTGTGCGGCTGCGGTGAATACGGCGAGGCGGAATTGGTCCTTGTTTACGGCTTGTGAGCAACTGAAGGTGAAGACGATGCCGCCCTTGCGAATCTTTTGGAAGGCGATGCTGTTGAGGCGTGTGTATCCCTTGAGGGCATTGTGGAGCGCTCCCTTGTGCTTGGCGAATGCGGGCGGGTCAAGGATGACGAGGTCGTAGTCACCCCCTGCTTTTTCCAGGAATTTGAAGGCATCTTCGGCAAATGCTTCATGGCGGTTGTCGCCCGGGAAATTGAGTTCGGCATTTGCACGAGTAAGGTCAATAGCCTTCGAACTGCTATCTACTGAGTGTACTTGTGTGGCGCCACCGCGCATGGCGTATATGGAGAATCCGCCTGTGTAGCAGAACATGTTGAGCACGCTCTTACCTTTACTATAAGACTCAAGGAGTTTGCGGTTTTCACGTTGGTCGATGAAGAACCCGGTCTTTTGTCCCTTCAACCAGTCGATGTGAAATTTTAATCCGTTTTCTGTAGCGACGTTGGTTTCATCGCCTCCCACGAGGAATCCATTTTCTTGGTGAAGGTCGGCTTTGTAGGGTAGGGTGGTCTCTGACTTGTAGTATACATGCTTCACCTCTCCCTCGCATGCCTCAATGAGTGCTTCCGCAATTTCTTGGCGACAGCAATGCATGCCAACGGAATGGGCTTGCATGACTGCTGTTTGTCCATAAACGTCAATGATGAGGCCTGGGAGCTGGTCGCCTTCGCCATGAACGAGACGGTAGATGTCGTTATCGGGACGCACGAGGTCAAGACTCCTACGCACCTTGAATGCTTCGCTTAATCGCTCTACCCAAAAGGCAACGTCAATGGGACGTTCTGTGAAAGACAATACGCGCACAGCAATAGAACCTATTTGATAATGTCCTAATGCCATGAATTTGTTGTTCTCATCCACAACTCGCACAAGTGTACCTTCTGCAAGGTTTTCGGGAATACGGGTTAGTGCCCCCGAGAAAATCCAGGGGTGGAAGCGACGTAAACTTTCAGACTTACCACGACGCAGTTGAAGGATATGAATTGCCATTGTTAGTCGGTTTTGAGGTTGTAAGGGTGTGTGATGCGTTGACGACTTGAGGTCGTTTTTGGGGACTAATATGTTGATACATAGTCTTTATTGTAAAAAAGAAACTATGTTTGGGGAACGTGTCCTTCAATGATTCTATAGTCACCGTTTTGTTTTAGTTCGTTGAGTCGTAAAAATAGTCGTAGAGTGGTGTAGGCATCGGTGGCTGCATACATTTTTTGTGACTCTGTGAGCACTGTGTTTTCCCAATTGGTTAGTTGTGCTGATTTAGAAATCTTCTCTCTAAAAACATTGGCGTAGAGTTTCTGAAGGCTCATATCCTCTATGCCCATAGTTTTCACAAAGTCTTGTAGATCAATAAATCCCTGTGGTTGAAATGTCGCCCGACGCTTGAGGAGTGAGAGGTCGTCTTTGAGTGAGAGGCCGATCTTCTTGATTTCAGTGCTTTCAAGCAATTCTGTGACTTCTGCCGGTAATCCAATCATATTCAGACGGAAAAGGAAGCAGATGTCAAGGGTGGATATTTGCAGTAGTGCCACTTGGTACACCAATCCTCGGCGGAAAGAGGGCCGTGTTTCAGTGTCGATTCCAACAATGGGTTGGCGCTTTAAAAAATCAATAGCAGCCTTTACTTCTCGTTTACTATGGACCACCACAATTTTGCCCTTAAATTCCGCTTTAGGGAGCGTAGAAATCAGTTGCTTGGGGGTGTTTCTAAACAATGTTTCCATTCGCCTAATCTTTTTCAGAAAAGCGCACATCGTGGAGAGCCTTAAGTGCGTTAAGTAATGTTTGTCCCCAGTATAGTTTGAAATCTTCCACTGTGTCATAAAGTGCCACTTGCATGGCGTCTTCGTAATTCGAGCGGAATATCTCGAGGAGGTTGCGTAAGACCTGATAAATGTCTGCTAAATTTTCAGAAATTGTGCATAAAATGGGTTGTTCAGAGTACTTGAAATCCTCCACAAAGACATCAAGGTAATCGTCTTTTTCTGCTAAAATAGCCGCCACATTTGAGCGGACATAGTTGTAGTCGTCTTCAGTGACCTTCGGTTCGTTGTAACCATCAGCTTCCTCAATAGTTCCAATGAGTGAAACTTTGAGGTAAACCATAGGCAGGAGATTGCGCATTACATCGATGAATTCGTGTTGCTCAAACTCGCGACAATGCTCAAGTGCCTTGCAAAATTCAGATGCGACGGTGATAAACTCAAGGGTCTTTTGGGAGTATATTTGAGATTCTTCCATATACTTGACGTTCGTTCGGATAGAGGAATGCCCTCTAATACTTGTTACAATTTCGTGCAAAATTAGTTTTTGAGTGTTGACGAGCAAAGTAAAACCACATATTTTTGTTAATTATAATATATGAATCTAATATTTGTGTGGCATACGGGTAAATAATAGAAACCTTTTTCGTAAGTTTGCGTAATAAATATCTATACAGAAATGCGCAAAAAAGTCTTTATACTCGTTTGGACCCTCTTCTTCTCTGCTATTCTTGTGGTTTGCTTGGCCTTTGTGGGTGTAGTGAAGGGATGGATTGGGTATATGCCCAATATTGAGGAGTTGCAGAATCCCATCAACCGTTATGCTTCACAAATTTTTACGGATGACGGTAAACTGATCGGGACTTGGTCTCGTAATGAAAACCGAGTATTTGCTGATTATGATCAAATCGCCCCTCACATGTTTAATGCTCTTGTGGCAACAGAAGATGAACGCTTTTTTGAGCATTCAGGTATTGACGTAAAAGCCCTGCTGCGCGCTATCGTGAAGCGTGGCATTTTTCAGCAGGCGAGTGCCGGAGGCGGAAGTACGATTACTCAGCAATTGGCGAAACAGTTGTATTCGGCAAAAGCAGAGAGCACGTTTGAGCGTCTTTTGCAGAAACCTATTGAGTGGGTTATTGCGGTAGAATTGGAACGTTGCTATACGAAGGAAGAGATTCTTACGCTTTATCTGAACTACTTTGACTTCCTTTATAACGCTGTTGGTATTCAGACTGCGGCACGAGTGTATTTTGGTAAACAACCTTCAGAACTCACCATTCTTGAGTCTGCTACACTCATAGGTATGTGTAAGAATCCTTCGCTTTATAATCCAGTACGTCATAATGAGCGTTGCCGCCAGCGTCGTAATGTCGTATTGGGGCAAATGGTGCGTTCTGGTTATTTGACTCAAGCGCAATATGATGATTTGAAGGACGAACCCCTCAAACTCAACTTCCGTCGTGCCGACCATAAAGATGGGTTAGGGACGTATCTTCGTGAACATTTGCGTACGAAAATGACCGCTAAAAAACCCAAGCGTAGCAAATACGCTTCTTGGCAGAATCTCCAATATCATGAAGATTCTTTAGCATGGGCTACAGATCCTCTTTATGGTTGGTGTAATAAGAACAAAAAGAAGGACGGCGAGAACTATGATATTTATACAGACGGACTTAAAATTTACACCACCATTGATTCACGTATGCAAGCATACGCAGAAGAGGCAGCGGTGAATCATGTAGGTCATGTCTTGCAGAAGGAATTTGAATACGGTCGTAATCATCCTAATTTCCCTTATACGAAAAATCTAACCAAAGAACAGATCAACCAGATTCTTAACCGTGCGATGCGTCAAAGCGAGCGCTATACAAAGATGAAGGCCAATGGATGTTCTGAGGAAGAGATTAAAAAGGCATTTGCTACAGCCGTAGAAATGTCCGTGTTCACGTGGAATGGAGTGAAAGACACTCTAATGACCCCAATGGATTCCATTCGTCATTATAAGAAGTTCTTGCGCACGGGACTTGTTTCAATTGATCCTACAACGGGATTTGTTAAAGCGTATGTGGGTGGTTTGAACTACACTTATTTCCAATATGACATGGCCATGAAGGGACGTCGTCAGATAGGTTCTACCATGAAACCCTTTGTATATGCCATGGCGATGGAAGATGGTATGCTCCCCGAGGATACCATCGTAAATATTCAGCGTGAGTATCAGGTAGGTGATCAAGTTTGGTCTCCTCGTAATTCAGGCACAGCTCGTTATGGCGAACCTGTTACCTTAAAGTGGGGGTTGAGTCAGAGTAACAACTGGATTACAGCAGAATTGATGTATCAATCAGACCCTGAAGGCGTAAGATTGGCAAAGTACCTTCGTGAATTTGGTATTGCAAACAATGAAATTTATCCTACACTTGCTTTGTGCCTTGGTACGTGTGATATAACTGTAGCAGAGATGGCCAGTGCGTACACAGCATTTGTGAATAAGGGCATACGTTGTGCGCCTATTTTTGTGAGTCGCATTGAGGATTCCAACGGAACGGTTATTAGCGATTTTGCGCCACGTCTCAACGAGGTGATTAGCGAGGAAAGTAGTTATAAGATGCTCAATATGCTTGAAGGCGTGGTAAATGAAGGTACAGGTGTACGTCTGCGCTATAAGTATAAGTTTACAGGTCCCATCGCGGGTAAGACGGGTACAACGAACAGCAACTCCGATGGTTGGTTCGTAGGATGTGTCCCCCACCTTGTTACAGCATGTTGGGTTGGAGGTGAAGAACGTGACATCCATTTCCTTTCCACTTCAATGGGACAAGGTGCTGCTACAGCGCTCCCTGTATGGGCAAATTATATGCAGAAGGTATATAATGATGCGTCACTCGGATATGTTCAGACCGATTCATTTGATGTGAAGGTTGACTCCTTACAACTCGTAGGCGATTCATTACTTGAATATAATTTCGCAAATCCCTCTTCTCCGTCTTCAACACCATCTACCGCTGAAGATGATGAAGTAGAATCCTATTTTGAATAACCTCTCTATAATCCTCCTCAAAAAAACAGTTTGAAAATGAATTTTTTAGCATTGATTCCAGCACGATACGCTTCAACCCGTTTCCCAGCCAAACCTCTTGCAATTTTAGGTGATAAACCTATCATCCAGCATGTCTACGAGCGTGTTAGTTCTATCTTTGAACATGCATACGTGGTAACTGATGACGAGCGTATCGAAGCATGTGTAAAATCCTTCGGTGGACGTTGTGTGATGACCGGCACCCATCATAAGAGCGGTACAGATAGATGTTTTGAAGCGCTTGAAAAGTTGGGAGCAGGTTTTGACGTGGTGGTAAATGTGCAGGGAGATGAACCCTTTATAGCTGCCTCGCAACTCGAAACCATCAAGCAATGTTTCGAGGATAACGACACTCAGATTGCGACACTCGTAAAACCTTTTGTGCCCACAGATGGAATTGAGGCGCTTGAAAATCCCAATTCTCCGAAGGTAGTGCTTGACAACAATAGTTACGCAATTTACTTTAGTCGCTCTGTAATTCCTTACCTTCGTGGTGTAGACAAGGATGAGTGGCTTTCTCGCCATACGTTCTATAAGCATATCGGTCTTTATGCTTATCGCGCCGAAGTGCTCAAGGAGATCACATCAATGCCTATGGGTATTCTTGAACAGGCAGAATCGCTTGAGCAACTCCGTTGGCTTCAGGCGGGATATCGCATCAAGGTGGGTACAACCAATGTCGAAACCATCGGTATTGATACCCCCGAGGATTTAGAACGTGCAAAAACCTTCTTATCACAACAGTCTTAACCCATGACGCAAACACAAAATAGACTTTTAACTTTCATCTTTATTCTTTTGACGTGTGCATTCCTGTCCGACGCCCAGAAAGTAGAGATTGGTACTTATTACTTTAAGGGCGATGGTGGCGAGTATACGGGAGAAATTTCCAAGCGTAAACCCCATGGGCGTGGCAAAACTCAGTATAAGAATGGTGATGTATATGAAGGGCAGTATGAAAAGGGTAAACGCCATGGATTAGGAACTTTCATCTACGCCAATGGTGAGCGTTATGAGGGACAGTGGGCCTTTGACGAACAACACGGTCGTGGCACCTATTACTATCTTGACAACAATAAGTATGTAGGACTTTGGTATCGTGATGTAAAGGAAGGCGAGGGTATCATGTATTATTATAATGGTGATACCTACGAGGGAGAGTGGCGTGATGATGAACGCAATGGGCAAGGATGTTATACCTTCTCAAATGGTGTGTATTACAAAGGGGAGTGGAAGGACGATAAAAAGCATGGAATGGGCGTCTATGATTGGGGCGATGGTTCCAGTTATGAAGGTCAGTGGGATAACAATTTGCGTTCAGGTATGGGAACGTATACCTATTCTGATGGAGGTCAATATGTCGGACTGTGGACAGATGACTTAATGCACGGTAAGGGGCGTTTTACCTCTGCTTCAGGAGATGTTTACGAAGGTGATTATATACGTGGTGAACGTTCTGGAAAGGGAGTTACAAACTTCTCTACAGGCGATAAATACATTGGGAATTATCTACAGGGAAACCAACACGGACAAGGCACTTATACGTGGTACGAAGGAGCTACTTATACAGGTGAGTGGAAATATAATGAACGAAATGGTCAAGGCACCTATCGCTGGGCAAATGGAGATGAATATACAGGTCTCTGGGAGGACAACCTCATGCACGGTGAAGGTACAATCGTCTATGCTGATGGCAGTAAGTTCGTGGGAACTTTCGAACAAGGACGTAAACACGGTAATGCTGTAGAAACAGATGCTAATGGCAAACGCTTGGAATGTATCTATGTAGAAGGTGAGCGCGATGGTGCTTTCTATGAATATGACACCAATGGAACTCTTATTGCAAAGGGAGTTTTCCAGCAAGGCAGACGAAAGGAACAGTAGGAGGGAAAGGAGAAATGAGAAAGGAGAAAGGCTAAGGTGCGTATCTCCGTTTATCTCTGTACCCTTCATATAGAGTAAAGATAAAAGATAAGGAGTATAGTTTCCTTGCAGAGTGTTCAATCGTTTATCTCTGTAACCGCTTGTCTACTTGTCAACTAATAGAGTAAAGATAATAGAGTAAAGAGTAAAGTTCCCTTGCTGAGTGTTCAATCGTTTATCTCTGTGCCCTTCTTGTCTACTCGTACCTCGTCAACTCGTCAACAAAACAACTATTAACCTTAAAACCTTAAGCCTAAAAACCTCATAACCTTAAATATTATGGCAACTAAAAAGAAACCTGCTGCCAAGAAGCAGCCGTTACTTAAGCTCGTGAAGAACGACCCCTGGCTCGAACCCTTCAATGAGGCAATTCAAGGTCGTTACGACCATGTGATGTACAAGCTCAACGAACTTACCGGTGGTAAGGGCAATCTCTCTGACTTTGCCGGCGGTCACCTCTATTTTGGGCTTCACCGCACTGCGCGCCAGTGGGTGCTCCGCGAATGGGCACCTAATGCTACGAAGATTTACGTAATCGGTGAGTTTAACAACTGGCAGGAAGACGAAACCTATGCTATGAAGCGCCTCCCTAAGACGGGAAATTGGGAAATCAAGCTCCCCTCAAAGGCGATGAAGCATGGCGACCTCTATAAGCTCAAAGTATATTGGGAAGGCGGTTGCGGTGAACGTATCCCTGCATGGGTGCGTCGCGTAGTACAGGACGAAGAAACCAAGATTTTCTCAGCACAAGTATGGGCGCCTCAGGAAGAATATCAGTGGAAGAAAACGAAGTTTAAACCCCAGCGCGATCCGCTCCTTATTTACGAATGCCACATTGGTATGGGACAGGATGCTGAGCGTGTAGGTACTTACGAAGAGTTCCGCCTCAATGTGTTTCCCCGTATTATCAAGGAAGGTTACAACTGCCTCCAGATTATGGCAATTCAGGAGCACCCCTACTATGGTAGTTTTGGTTACCACGTAAGTTCGTTCTTCGCCGCAAGTAGTCGCTTCGGTACGCCCGAAGAACTCAAGCAACTCATTGACGAAGCGCATCAAAACGGTATTGCTGTCATCATGGACCTCGTGCAGAGCCATGCCGTGAAGAATGAAGTAGAAGGTCTTGGCAACTTTGCCGGCGATCCCAACCAGTTCTTCTATCCCGGCGACCGTCGCGAGCATCCCGCTTGGGACAGTCTCTGTTTCGACTATGGCAAGAACGAAGTTATCCACTTCCTCCTCTCTAACTGTAAGTACTGGTTGGAAGAATTCCACTTCGACGGTTTCCGCTTCGACGGCGTAACCTCAATGCTGTATTACAGTCACGGTCTCGGCGAAGCCTTCTGCGGTTATGGTGATTACTTCAACGGCAATCAGGATGGCAATGCTATCTGCTATCTCACACTTGCCAACATGCTCATCCATGAAGTAAATCCCAATGCTATTACTATTGCGGAAGAAGTGAGTGGTATGCCCGGACTTGCTGCTCCCGTGAAGGACGGCGGTTACGGCTTCGATTACCGCATGGCGATGAACGTGCCCGACTATTGGATTAAGATTATTAAGGAAAAGAAGGATGAAGATTGGCATCCCTCAGGCATCTTCTGGGAACTCACCAACCGTCGTGCCGATGAAAAGTGCATCTCTTACGCTGAAAGTCACGACCAAGCGCTTGTGGGCGATAAGACGCTCATCTTCCGTCTTGTAGATGCCGACATGTATTGGCACTTCAAGAAGGGCGATGAAAACTTCATGGCACACCGTGGCATTGCGCTCCACAAGATGATTCGCCTCGTCACCGCCTCTACCATCAACGGTGGTTACCTCAACTTTATGGGTAATGAGTTTGGTCATCCCGAGTGGATCGACTTCCCCCGCGAGGGCAACGGTTGGAGCCATAAGTATGCGCGCCGTCAGTGGAACTTGGTGGACAACAAGGAACTCTGCTACCACTATCTTGGCGACTTCGACCGCGACATGATTGCCCTTCTCAAGAGTGGTAAGTCGCTGCTTAAGCACAAGGTGCAAGAAATCTGGCACAACGATGGTGACCAGGTGCTTGCTTACTCACGTGGCGACCTCCTCTTTGTGTTCAACTTCTCGCCCGACCGCTCTTACGAAGGTTACGGTTTCATGGTGCCTGAAGGTTCTTACAACGTGGTGCTCAACACCGACAACCCCGCTTACGGTGGCAACGGTCTCTCTGACGACACCATCGAACACTTCACCAACTACGATCCCCTCCTTCAGCAGCAGGGCAAGGGTTGGTTGAAACTCTACCTCCCCGCACGCTCAGCAGTTGTGTTGTGTAAGAAGGCATTGAAGAAGTAATTCTATGATATAATAAGGGTGTGCCAAAGTGAAGTTTTGGTACACCCTTTATCTTCTGTTATCGCTTATGAATATTCAATTGATACCTACATTAGGTTTCTTATTGCTCGTCGCTTTGGGTGGATACGTAGTTTATTTAGTGGGTCTCATCTTGATTAAGGGTAAACTTCCGCCTTTAAGAGTCCTGAATCCTTATGCCTTTCTAAAGTTTAAGTTGTTACAGTTGTGGCACGCTTACAATATGAGAGAAGCGCTGCATGGTGATGCTGAGTCACAATTTCAAGTGGCATGGAATTATGCTAAAGGGATAGGCGTTGCAGAGGATCGGGGCGAGGCTTTTAAATGGTATCGTAAGTCGGCTGAGAATGGTTACGTAGAAGGCATACACAATCTTGGCTATTGTTACGAACACGCCTTTGGGTGTATGCGCAATCTTGAGAATGCGTTGAAGTGCTTCGTGCATGCAGGCGAGAAGGGGTGTCTACTATCTATAGCCTCTGCAGGGTATTATTATCAAAATGGATTGGGTTGTAAAAAAAATGGTTTAGAAGGTTTTAATTGGTATATGAAAGGCGCCGAACTGAATGATTCCGAGTGCCAGTATCGTGTAGCATGGAGTTATGAACAGGGAATCGGTGTGCAACAAGATCCTACCAAGGCTTTTGAATGGTATCTAAAAGCAGCTCATAATAAACACTATCAAGCGACCATAAATTTAGCGAGGTGTTACGAAAATGCATTGGGTTGTGAGCGTAATATAATCAAATCCAAGATATGGTACCTTGTGGCTGAAAAACTTAAGTTGAAAGAGGGTAAGGGTAACTAATAATTATGAGTGAGTAGTGGAAATACATGTTTTTGAGATTACCTTTTGCTCACTACAATGCGGCGATATAAAAAAAGTATTGCTGTCCGGTAAACGCCTCTAACTCTATGAATATAAAGATGTTTGAATGGTATAAGTCCCACAGCTTGGACGATTCCCCTGAAAGGGGATAAAGCCATTAGCCCAGGGCAACGCCCTGGGTGTTGTTGCAGTCGAGACTTACGCCCTTAAAGGGCAAAAGCAATTATAAGAGTTTGAACTGCAATGCTTTTGCCCCTTCAGGGCGCAAATCCAAACATCCATAGTCCCAGGGCGTTGCCCTGGGCTGGGTGCTTATTGGCCTTTCAGGCCGTTACATCTCAAAAACTTTACCGGACACCAATAAAAAAAAGTTGAAGGTAACATACGTGCTACCTTCAACTTTTTTGTTGCGTCTAAAAGCTACATTCAGACTTTATTTTTTCATTTCAATTCCGATAAGCATACCCTCATAGTTTTTAAGGAGCTTGCTGATTGACGCTATGCTGGCATTCTGTGACGTCGCAGAGATACTTGTCAAGAATTTGAAGAACTTGTCAGCATCGTACAACAAACTGAGCGTATCAAGGTTTTTCGCAATGTGCGCTGTGAAACTGATATTCTTCTTATATTTGAGGGTGATTTTTTTCTCATTCAAATCAAGTTCATAGGTACCCTTCACAGACTTTCCTTTTACGTTTATAGTGAAATTTTTATCAGCGTCAAATGTAAACGAAAGGTCGCCGCTCTTGATACCAACTTTCTTAAGCACATCGTTGATCTTTCCTTCTATTTTCTCTGTTCCAACGGCTCCACCAGCTTTCAAGAGAATGTCTTCACTCTTAAACACACAGTCTACCCCTTGGTAGTTCCAAGTGCCATTGAGGTCATTTTCTGTAAGTGTAGAACCGCCAAGCACAGCACCCAAAACATTTTTAATGCCTTCACCAATTTGGGTCGCTTCTTTATTTTCGCTTGAAGATGAATTAGACTTAAAAGCCTTTGAAAGTTGACCGAGCACGTCGAGTTGTGCTGAAGCAGTTGTTGTTACTCCGAAGAGGAGGAGGGGGAGAATAATTTTCTTAATCATAATAGTTATGGTTTAGGGTTAATATGCAAAATATGATTGATAGGGAATGATGCGCAATGTGTGACTTCTGAGATGTGCCAGTATTTTTAAGGACACTACTTCACCGCATTTTTTCACGCAAACTTTTTAACCAACCGTGAGGATAGCGTTCTGTGAGGCGCGGAGGCGTTCCTCTCTGTTTTATGAAAATATGACCATATACAAGTAAACGACTGCCGCAGGGATGGCAAGCAGAGAAGAGTCGAAGCGGTCGAGAAGACCACCGTGACCGGGAAGGATGTTACCACTGTCCTTGATGCCTACTTGGCGCTTGAGGAGACTTTCAACGAGGTCGCCCCATGTGCCGAAGACGCATACGGTGAGTGCCAAGCCCATCCATTGCCAAAGTTCCATATACTTGGGTTCGTAAGCGTAGATGCCCCATGCTGCTGCAAGGCAGAGCAAACCGCCTCCGATGCTACCCACCCACGACTTCTTGGGAGAGATGCGGGGGAAGAGTTTGGCGGGGAAATAACGTCCCAAGAGACTTCCAACGAGGTAAGCACCTGTGTCGCTCATCCAAAGGAAGATGAAGACGGAGAGGGGGAAGATGAATTCGTAGTTCATCGTGTCGGCAAAACTGTCGTAGTGCAATCCTAACACAGAGAGCAAGGCGAAGGGAAGTGCAATGTACACCTGCGATGCAAAGGCGTATGCCCAGTTCTTGAGGGGATTTTCTTCCTGGCGGTAGAGTTCGCTTACTAATAAATAAATGAGTGTAAGCAAGTAGGGCGTAAATTCACGTCCAGAAATCAACCCCATTTGATACCATCCCACAGCGAATACAAGGTAAAACCCAGCAGCCGCATTGATCATACGGTTCATACTTGCGCCAGCATGACTATTTACAATCGTGCCAAATTCCCAAATGGTTAATGCCGCCACGATGCTGAAAAGCGTGATGAGCGACACGGGAGAGTAAAGGATGCAGCCAATAAGCACTGCTGCAAAGGTAAGGCCAGTGATGGCGCGGATGATGAAATTCTTCATTCGATGTTATGGTGTTGTTTCTATAAGTACAATAGGCACTATAGTTACTATAATCCCTATAAGGTATAAATTTACTCTGCGCTTTGCGCTTCTTCAGCAGCCGCCTGCTTGCGCTCTTCCTCAATCATTTGCTTGACGGCTTCGAGTTCTTCAGTGCGGTCGGTGAGGGGGAGTTCTGCTTCAGGCTTTTGCTCCTCTTCAAGGATTTCGTCGGCACGACTCTTCCAGGGACGCTTGCCAAAGATGTTTTCTACGTCTTCGGTGAAAATTACTTCCTTATCGCAAAGGAGGTTGGCGAGTTGGGCATGCTTCTCGGCATTTTCGCAGAGCAAGCGCTTTGCACGTTCATACTGCGCTTGGATAAGTTTGCTTACTTCAGCGTCAATCTTCTCGGCTGTGCTGTCAGAATAAGGTTTTGTGAAACCATACTCCTGATTGTTATAGTAGCAAAGGTTAGAGAGTGAGTCGCTCATACCCAAGTAAGCCACCATACCGTAAGCACGCTTCGTCACCGTCTCCAAGTCGTTGAGTGCTCCCGAAGAAATGTTGCCCGTGAAGAGTTCTTCTGCTGCACGTCCGCCGAGGGTGGCACAGATTTCATCGAGCATCTGATTCTTCGTTGTAATCGTGCGTTCTTCAGGTAAGTACCATGCAGCACCGAGTGCTTGACCGCGGGGAACAATCGTCACCTTCACGAGGGGATTAGCATGCTCCAAGAGCCAAGAAACACTGGCGTGACCCGCTTCGTGAATGGCAATGGTGCGCTTTTCCGCCTTGGTCATTACCTTAGTCTTCTTTTCCAAACCACCGATGATGCGGTCAACGGCGTCCAAGAAGTCTTGCTTTGACACGACGGGCTTATTGTGACGCGCCGCAATGAGGGCGGCTTCGTTGCAGACGTTGGCAATATCGGCGCCTGAGAAACCAGGAGTTTGGCGCGCTAAGAAGTCGATGTCGAGATTTTCTTCCTTCTTCAAGGGCTTGAGGTGCACGCCGAATATAGCGATACGCTCCTGAAGGTCGGGGAGTTCTACGTGAATCTGACGGTCGAAGCGACCTGCACGGAGGAGGGCTTCGTCAAGGATTTCTACACGGTTGGTAGCGGCAAGGATGATGACACCGGAGTTGTTGCCAAAACCGTCCATCTCCGTGAGCAACTGGTTGAGTGTGCTTTCGCGTTCGTCGTTTTGATTGAACGAGGGGTTCTTACCGCGTGCTCTACCGATGGCATCAATTTCATCAATGAAGATGATACAGGGAGACTTCTCCTTCGCCTTTGCAAAGAGGTCGCGTACACGACTCGCTCCCACACCGACAAACATTTCTACGAAGTCACTACCTGCGAGTGAGAAGAAGGGGACATCCGCTTCGCCAGCAACAGCCTTTGCGAGGAGGGTCTTACCTGTTCCCGGAGGACCTACAAGCAAGGCGCCCTTTGGGATCTTGCCTCCAAGTTCGGTGTACTTCTGGGGATTCTTCAAGAAGTCCACAATTTCCTTGACTTCCTGCTTAGGACCTTCCTGACCGGCAACGTCGGCAAAGGTGACATGCTTTTCTGCAGAACCCTTGTCAAAGAGGCGTGCGCGACTCTTACCGACATTGAAGATACCGCCACCGCCGCCAGCACCTCCGCTCATGCGCTTCATGATGAGGTACCAAAGACCGATGAACAAGAAGATGGGCAAGATGCTGCCGAGAATGCTCATCAGCCAACCGCTCTCTTCCTTAAAGGTCACTTTGCCCTTATAACCCACACTGTCCAAGAAGGCATCCACCTTGTCAGGACTGGGGTAGCGCGCCGAGAGGGTGGGGTGCTTCCCCGTTTGGTCCACATTCTGCTTAAATACTTCCTGAATGTGTTTGCCAAGGACTACAAGACTCACCTGACCGTCCGTTTTGTTGACTACGATGTCATTGGTATAACCCTTTTGGACGTAGGTCTTAAATTCTGAATAACTGATTTCTTTGTTGATACCACCCGTCGCATCACCACCTCTATAAATCATAAAGATGAGCGCACCGATGGCAAGGATGTATATCCAACTGAGGTTGAAGCGCGGCATTTTGGGCTTCTCACCTCCCTGTTGGGGTTGTTGGGGAGAGTTATTTTTCATAGAATAAAAGGAGAAAGGAGTAGGTAGTAGGTAGTAGTACCGTGCGGATTGAAGTCCGGATGGCGCTCTCCCTCTGTTTATTGGGGAAGTACCGCCTTTGGCGGGGAGGGGGTGCTGAATACAGTTGTTTGTTTCGTTATCCAGGGTGTTATCAGCACCCTCTCACCACTTCGTGGTCCCGATTGATTTCACTTCGCTCATCTTCCTCCTTCTCGTAAGGCATAGTACAAACAAGTTTGTCCTCTGCGCTTACTTCGTGCGTCGGTTCCCCCTAAACAGGGAGAGAGCGTTATCCAGCACACATTCTCGTCTACTCGTACCTTGTTTACTTGTCTACTACTCTGGTTAATCAAGGTCAGGAATTTCCGTAATATTGGCGTCTGCCCAAATGTTTTCGATGTCGTAAAACTCACGCGCATCGGGTACGAGGATGTGTACCATCACCGTTCCGTAGTCGGCAGCCACCCAAATGGCATTGTTCAAACCAGCCACCGTCGCAGGTTTTTCACCCGCCTGCTTGCGTGCAAATTCTTCTACAGAGTCTGCAATAGCATCCACCTGCTGGGGCGTATTGCCTGTGCAAACCACGAAGTATTGTGCGGGAGCAGTATCAAACTTTGTGAGGTCACAAACTACAATGCTGCGACCCTTCTTTTCTTGTATTCCGTCAATAATTGCGTTTACGAGTTTGGGGAAATTAGTCATGTCTATTTTAGTAATTGAAGTTTCGCAAGGAGTCAACTTCATAGGTTATGAGGTTTCCATGCGGGATGTTTTCTCAATCCCTTAACAGGTTTCATCAACCTGTGAATTTTTAACCTAAGAAACTAGACTTGCGAGTGTTGATTAAAAAGGTTCACAATAAGCAGTGCAAAGTTACCTATTTTTTTTGAAATGACATAATATAAATATGCGTTTCCTTTTCGGAATATCATTGAATGTAGAGACGTTATATAATGTTAGTCCAATAAATCTAATAGATGTTTCAGCATATTGCAGCCAAACGTGAGTCTTGTGCTAAATGCCTAAACCATATAATCAATTATTGCTGTCCGGTAAATATAGATAACTCTTTGTTTGATGGATAGTTGTACTCATACAAGCCCCCTCATAGATATTCAACCGAAAAAAACGAGAATTTCTATGTTTAAGAGAACACGAATTTCACGAATAACACGAATCTCCATGCGGGATGAATATTTCTTAATCAGA
>JAZTYI010000105.1:0-46049 GCA_045636885.1 Alloprevotella sp. | reverse complement strand
GACCTGCGGTTCGCTTATTCGTGAAATTCGTGTTCTCTAAAATAAAGAGACAAATTTTACCGGACACTAATATTTTCAAATACGACAAAAAAGTGAAGCGCCTCTCCGCGCGGTTGTATCTTTGCGCCACAATGAGATACTTCTCATGCTACGCTCTTTGACATGTTGTACAAAATGAATAACGCTTTAATTTTCAAAAAATCTATAGTTCGTAACGTCTGTATACAATTCTTTTCCTTACCTTTGCAGTAACTCAGTCAGCCTAAGGGCTTTCGGGGTGAGTCACAAATAGTGGCGAAAGGACGTTACGAAACGTTATCTTTGGGTCTTCAAACTTCGCAAACTTGATTTCTCCCATAAAGATTACGGCAACTCGGAACGTCCACGTTGGGTGTATTGTATCCCTTTGTTGGCATGATTTTATCGTGTTGACATTAGTGCGTATATAATATATCATGGCGTGGGCTGGCTGCGTTGCTTATTCTTGGGAGAAGGGCAATGCGAAGGCCTGAAGACTGGGATAAGCGCTAAGTACAGATTCCCACGTCTTTTTTTGTATCTATACTAATCTGTCGAATCCGGGGATGTCTATAGACAATAACTAATTTTAAATTTATGAAAACCTTAAGATTTTTAAGTTTCACACTCCTCTGTGTTCTTATCTCTTGTTCTCTAAGTAGTTGTGAAAGCGACGACGAAGAAGAGGATGTAAGCATAGTCGGCAACACATATAAGTCTCATGAGTTCTATTTAGATGAGAATGGATGGGGTTGGCAATATACAACAACCATTAATTTTATTAGTTCATCGTCTTGTGAAATCAAGTCTTGGGGATACGATTATATGGACTATGAAAAAGAAGGATATAGTTGGACTGAGCAGTGCTCTTACACACTTTCAGGTAACATTATCACACTAAAGGACTCTCCTTTTTATTATAGACCAAAAGATGAGGACTTTAAAAATTGTGGTAGTTATTTGGAGCGTATGGATAACAAAGAAAAATTTTTTAAACAATAGACTAATTAAATGTCTCTTCTTTAAACAACCAAATTGGAGAGAAAGAATTGTATTTTGCTAGTCTTAGAAAATTATAAACGATCAATATTAAAAAAATGAAGACCTTAAGAGTTTTATTTTCAGGGATTTTCTGTATCCTTCTTTCTTATTCACTTAGCAGTTGCGGTGGTGGTGATGATGACGATGTAACACCCCCAGATTCTGGTCAAACAGGTGGTTCTACTGGTACAGGAGGTGATAGTGGCACACCTTCTGCCCCCAGTACAAATTCAAGTAAAAAACTCGTTAGAGTGGATAAAGAACAATATTCTGATAACGAAATATTTAAGTTCCAATATGATAGTCAAGGAAATCTTAGTTTCGTTTCTGTTGATGATGGTTATGCGTTAAGTGAGTATACTTACCAATATAATAGTGATAAAATTCTTGTGTCAGGTTTTGAGCAATGGCAGAGTCCTCACGAGTATATTAAGAATATAAAAAGGACATACTATTTATACAATGGTAAAGTAGTATCTATTACGGCAGAGGAGGAATACGACGGAGATATTACTTACGGGTACTATAATTTCGAGTATAACAATACCGAAAATCGTCTTGCTCGTGTCTACACTAAAACAGACTATTCTTCTGATCTTACTTATGTTCTTGAGGATGAATTTTCATGGATTGGGGATAAACTAGTTGGTGTTGGTTCGTCATACGATGATGGCGCAAACATTTATTATGACTATTTTAACTACAATGCGGAACCACTTGTTTGTAAGGGATATTTCCCATTATTAGAATGTTTAGACATAGAATCAATAGAAGGGTGTTATCTATTGTGGGCTAAACCAGAATTAGCGTCTATGAAAGTAAATACTCTTCCGTACTCATCTGATGACGAAGTTTACACTTATGAATTGGATGATGATGGATATATAAAGAAGATGTGTGTACAAGAAGATGGTGAAGTACCTACATTTTATAATTTCACTTGGAAATAAGCACTAAACCAAAATAAAATCTCCGCCCTGCAAGTATCTATAGCTTGCAGGGCGGAGATTGATTATAAGATGACATGGACTAAACTGAAGACTTAGTGGACGCTTTGCATAAGCAACCATTCAGTAGCGGCAATTGCTTTGATAGTGTAACCTTCCGCTTCTATGGTTTCATTGGTTTCAAAAGTGACGAGGGTAAGGTTTTTGCATTTAAGTTTCTTTGCAGCATTCACCAAACCGCGCACTTCTCTTGTTCGGGTCTTTTCGTTAGATACATCATACGATACTTGTATCAACTCTTGTACATTACCATCCTTGGCAACGAGGAAATCCACTTGGAAAGTATCCTCCTTATAGTAGAAGACATCACAGAATTGGGGCTTGTAGCGACGAAGAAGTTCTATGCATACTATGTTTTCTAATCGCCACCCCATGTTCTCTAAAGAAAAATTATCTTCTCGCTCTGTAACAAAGGAGGTGTCTATGACATACACTTTTTCATTTCTCACGCGCTCCTTGCTCTTGAAGGAAAAACGGTTAATTCCTACCAGTAGAAACGCTTCCTTGAGGTAAGAGTAATAATTTTCTGCAGTATGGTTTGAGACTCCAAACAATTCACCAACGGTCTTAGCGACAAACTCCTGACAATAATTATCAGCAAGGTATGCAGCTATTCTTCTGAGCGCTTCGATATTACGCACTTTAAAACGGTGGGCAATATCATTTTTAATAATCGCGTCAATCAATCCGTTGACATACCCCCTACGATTTGTTTCATTCAGCAGTTCTGGAAATCCACCTTGTTGTAGATATTCCTGAAGTGCTACCTTACGAAGCGCCTTTGACTTTGTAGAAACCGACGTCTTCTCTACGTTCTTAATCGTGCAAAATTCAGAGAACGAAAATGGATAAAGTTCCACTTTATTGTTTCTCCCCGTTAAGTGGGTGCTCAACTCATTACTGAGCAGTTTAGAATTTGACCCCGTTATAAACAGGTGAATCTTTTGTCGCAACAATCTGTTGACAAATAAGGGCCAACCTGCAACGTTCTGGATTTCGTCAAAGAATAGATATTTAAAATCTCCGTAAGTCATGTATAAGGCTTCAAGAAGATTGTCTAAATCATCTGTTTGAAGGCCTTCCAAACGCTCATCATCAAAATTTACATACGCAAAATTGATAGACTTTCGCCTGAGGAACATTTCACACAACGTAGATTTACCACTTCGTCGAACCCCAATCACTACTTGTGCACGATTGCTATTCAGATCCAACTGCGATTCTTCTGGACGTGAACAATACTCGGAATAATCATTCGCTAGCATTTCCTCACGCTGGTCTGCTACTATAGATTGTAACTTTTGTATATCCATAATCTCATGTTTTACCCTACAAAGATACATCTATTTCCATAAAACGGCAATTTTCGGCAATTCTATTTCCATAAAACGGACATTTTTCGTGTTTCTACTTCCATAAAACTGTTAAAATCTCAATTTTTATTTCCATATCACGGATGTCTGAGAGATTCTAACGCTATAGTTAGGAGTACAAAAGTTGAGTATAGAACATAAAAAACTCCGCCCTACAAGTGTCTGTTGCTTGCAGGGCGGAATGATTATCGTAAGATTCTTTTAACTATTAAGAAATTGCTGCGGAGACACGTGCTGAATGCCATATTCCTCTGTATAAATAACGAGGGATTCACCACGAAGAGATTTCTCCTGTAACATACGCTGTTCTGCTAATTTAAGTCCAGCGTCAAGTTTATCCATAAATTCTTTTACTTCCCTATCTGACATAAGATTTAATTTTATTAAAAATGTATTCAGAGTAAATGTAGCTTGGAGTAGTTCTTCCCCCTTTTGCTACAAAAACTCTGGGTGATTTACTATTATCGTATATCATCCAAGTATCTACTTGATTCATGAAAATCTTGAAGAGATTGCAAATACCAGATCTATATCTACGGTGTATCACATCGGTCGGAATATTATGTCCACCTTTTCTGACTCGTTCAGCAACGCGATATTCTGCAAGTTCGGGAGTTTCAAGCCAAAAGAAAATTAAGTGAACGTTATATCCTTTTTCCTGTGCTCTACGTACAAGATGAATATATGATTTAGTTGCTAGTGTAGTTTCAATAGAGAAAGTTTCGTTACGCTCCAATAAGTCATCTATACGTTGCAACATTAGGCGCCCTGCTTCTATCGCTACACTCTCAGGATTAAAAGGGGATAACCCTTTAGCAATTTCATCAGCATTAACAAATTCCTTGCATTGTAGAATTTCAGGTAGAACAGTAAATGAAGCAGTTGTTTTACCCGCTCCATTACAACCACTGATTATATACAAATTCTTACTCATCGTTGCAAAGGTACGATAATTTATACTGAGAGCAATAATATTTACCAATTTTTCAACAGTTGTACCAACAAACAACTCCGCCCTGCAAGTGCTAATTGCTTGCAGGGCGGAGTAATTTTTCTATGCTCTAATTAAAAGATTAGAGGTTGGGGTTGATAGAACTCCATTCAGAGATTGCGGGAACGATGCCGAGCGTTACGAGTTCGTCACGCATCTTGCAGAGGTGTTCGTAAGAAGCATCGAGCTTAGCGATTTCGTCAGCAGTACCAACGGGCATCTTGTATGAGCAACCGTTCTTGTCGAGAACTGTGTCCATAGCCATCATGATGTGGTTGTACTTTTCGTTGCTTACATAAGTACCAGCGGGGAAACGGAAAGGTTCGCCACCCATTACTGAACGAATCATTTCTACAGAAAGGTAAGAGGGGCTCTGGAATGATGAACGACCACGGAGCTTGATGATTGCAGCACCACCCTGAGTTACGTCCTTCTTCATTTGTTCCCATTCTTCAGCGGGGAATTCTGCTGTACCGATAAGGTCGTTAAGGGGCTTGCCAGCAACCTTTACTGCGCTACCGAATACTGCCATCTGTTCGCCGTGACCACCGTAAGTTGCGCAACCAGTGATTTCGCTCTGCATTACGCCGAACTTCTTAGCGAGTGCGCTCTGAAGACGAGTTGTGTCGAGACCTGCGAGCGTTGTAACCTGACCGGGCTTCAAACCTGAGTAGAGAAGCGTTACGAGACCAGTAAGGTCAGCGGGGTTGAAGATGATAACAACGTGCTTAACATCGGGGCAGTAAGCCTTAATGTTCTTACCGAGTTCTTCAGCAATCTTGCAGTTACCAGCGAGAAGGTCTTCGCGAGTCATACCTTCCTTACGGGGAGCACCACCTGAAGAGATGATGTACTTAGCACCTGTGAATGCTTCCTTCACATCAGTAGTAGCAGTGATGTTTACATTGTCAAAACCGCTCTGACGCATTTCTTCAGCTACGCCTTCGGGTGAGAACACGTCGAAGAGGCAGATGTTAGAAGTGAGGCCCATCATGAGGGCTGACTGAACCATGTTGGAGCCGATCATACCAGCTGCACCAACGATTACGAGCTTTTCGTCTGTTAAGAATGCCATGTTATTGTAAAAAATTTGAGAAATGTGTTTACTAATTTGAGGGTTGCCAAAGGGCGAGACTCCTCCTCGGTACAAAGTTACGCTTTTTCTGCTGATTAAGAGGAGAGATTTTGCAAAAAAGATATGGAAACTTTTGAGGGGGAGATTGTGGAGGAAAATTATTCGGCACTTCGTTAAAAATGTAAGTATTACATTTCAAATTATAAGTTACTTAATTTTTCGTAAGTCTCAAATAGTTTTTCTGCCTCCAAAAGCCTTATGCCTGCGAAGCAACTCTGTCACTATCAATCAACTGCAAGAGTTTTTCTACCGCCTCTTCCGAGGGAATATTCTTCTCTACGCACTGCTTACCACGGTAAAGGCTGACCTTACCTCGGGCTGCGCCTACATAACCATAGTCGGCGTCGGCCATCTCTCCGGGACCGTTGACAATACATCCCATGATGGCGATTTTGAGTCCCTTGAGGTGAGCCGTTGCTGCCTTAATGCGGGCAATGGTTGCCTGAAGGTCGTAAAGCGTACGGCCACAACCGGGACAGGAAATATATTCCGTCTTCGTAGTGCGCTGACGTGTCGCTTGAAGTATGCCAAAGGCGGTATCATCTTGGCGCTGGAGGGGAATGTTTGGGCGTCCCTGGGGCGGATTATTGAAGAGGCAGATACCGTCAATAAGGTTGTCGAAAAGGAGTGCACCACAATCGGCCGCCGCACGGATTTGGAAGTCCTCCATTTGAGGTGCCGTGAGGGCATAGTGTTGGAAAGCAATGACGGGGTGGTTAAGTCCCTCGCTCCAGAGTTCGTGAATGAGCGCACGCTGTTCGCCAAGGCGGTTGGCATGGTTACTTTGTGCCACGATAACTACTTCAGGATGTTGACGCAGGAAGGCTTTTACCTCAGCATTACATCCCGTGTAAGTTAAGAATAAGAACTTCAAGTCTGCATGGCATCCGCCCACGAAGGGAAGTGATGTAGGTGTGAATGCAGGATACGTACCCTCTTCGCCCTTCCATACGGGGAGGTCAAGGATATACCCTACCCCATCCATGCGCTTCTTGGGGAGCGCTCCGCCGCAATATACGTAGTCAGGAATGACGGTTCCGTAGTCCTCTTCCCCACCCAATCGGCAAGAAATCACTACGGGGAGGTTCGTACCGCCGATATTTTTAACGGGCATCGTAGCGCGTCGCTCGGGGTGGAGCCAGTCAAAAGCGCCACAGGCACGTGCCGTGATGGGTTGGTGATTGTTGCGCTGCTCAATGACGTAGGAGGCCAACTTGTAAGCAACGGGGATTTCGCATTCGGGAGCCTCGCTCAACGATACGCGAAGTGTGTCGCCAATACCGTCAGCAAGGAGGGCGCCAATGCCTGCTGCACTCTTGATTCTGCCATCTTCGCCCTCGCCCGCCTCAGTCACGCCGAGGTGAAGGGGGAAGGTCATCTTCTCCTTACTCATTACGGCGCAAAGCAAGCGCATGCTGCGCACCATGACTACCGTATTGCTGGCTTTGATAGAGATGACAACGTCCTTGAAATCCTGCTTCACGCAAATGCGTAAGAATTCCATGCAACTCTCCACGATGCCCTCGGGTGTATCGCCGTAACGACACATAATACGGTCGGAAAGCGACCCATGGTTTACGCCTATGCGAAGCGCCGTTCCGTGTTCGCGACAAATGTCAAGCAGGCGCGTGAAGCGCTCTTCGAGGCGCTGGAGTTCGGCAGCATATTCCTCGTCCGTATATTCCAAAGACTTGAACGTACGAGCGGGATCTACGTAATTACCAGGGTTGATGCGCACCTTCTCTACCACCGTTGCGGCAACGTCTGCCACATTGGGGTTGAAGTGTACGTCTGCCACGAGCGGATTTGTGAGTCCCGCCTCGTTGAGTGCCTTGCGGATGGGTTCAAGAGCGCGTGCCTCAATCGTACCTTGGGTAGTGAGACGCACATAATCGCCTCCCGCCTCAATGATTGCGCGACACTGCGCAATGCTACCCTCTGTGTCGGTCGTGGCAGTGGTGGTCATACTCTGAATACGGATGGGGTGGCCACCGCCAAGGGGACGGTTGCCAATCATTACTTCATGAGATTTGCGCGGTGTGTAATTGAAGAGTTCAGAACCGCAATGGAAGTAGCGCATAGTGAGTAAGAATAAACAATATAGCGTTGAAGCACACGGTCATTGCCTGTGCTTCAACGCTATATTTGTGTAAAAACTAATTAGTCTTGAAAGCGTATTTTACCTCAGAGAGTTCCTCGTTTGCCTTTACGATTTTAGACTTGAGGCCTTCCTTGTACGCCGCGAGCTTCTCAGCAAGAGCAGCGTCGGAGAGTGAAATCATCTGAGCGGCAAGAATACCAGCGTTGAGCGCGCCGTTTACGCCCACCGTTGCCACGGGAATTCCGGGAGGCATCTGTACGATAGAGAGCAACGCATCTAATCCGTCGAGCATGCCCTTAATAGGAACACCAATTACGGGTACGTTTGTGCTTGCTGCAACTACTCCAGGGAGCGCAGCTGCCATTCCTGCACCGGCAATGATGACCTTAATGCCACGCGCCTGTGCAGACTTTGCAAAGTCTTCCACTTCTTGAGGAGTGCGGTGTGCAGAAAGGGCGTTCATTTCAAAGGGAATTTCCATGTCGTTGAGGAACTTCGCTGCTTTTTCCATAACGGGCAGGTCACTTGTGCTGCCCATGATAATGCTTACGAGAGGAGTCATAAGTGGGGAGGTTTTGAGGTTATAAGGGGTTAGGTTTTGAGGGTGAAGGGTTATAAGGGGGAGAGGTTATAAGGTTTTGAGGTTTGGGGAGAGCATATGTTTATCTCAGTAACAACTCGTCTACTCAACTAAGTATACCTAAAAGCAGAGCGACCTCATAACCTTACAACTTTAAAATTAGCATAGTAAGATGCTCAACGCACCACACACCACACCGATAAGTACACCCCACCCTATGCCGGGAAGGGAATGTACGCGGAGCAGGTAACGGGCAGTGCAAACGATGCCTGTATAGAGGATAGCAATGCTAATCCAAAAGAGGGGATTGAAATTGAAGTAAGGACCTAAAATCATTAAAGCCCCAATAGCACTTCCTGCACTGGCGGCGTGAGTACTAACTTTCAATAGCGGGTTCAGCAAAAAGCAAATCAACTGGATAACAAGAGCGCCAACAATGAGCCCCATGGTGAAGCGCGGCATGTAAAGCAGCGTCATTATATGGAGAAGGGCGGCATAGGAGAGAATCGAAAGGACGTAGGGCACGTAGCGATTCTCGCGCTGTCCCAAATGACGATGTCCCCAACCGTTTATCTTGACGTAAAGGAAGATGAGCGTACGGGGCAACAGTGCCGTAAAGAAATACACCAGCGCTATCACAATCCCCTTGTACTGCCAAGGCAAAAGGCGCAGGTAACTGAACGTAAAAATCAGCAGGAACGCCAATATGGGAAGGTAGAAGGGGGAGGTGATTTGCGATATAACCTTTGCTGTGGTGAGTAAGAATCTGTTGTTCACAGCGTGTTGTGTTAGAAATTTTGTAGTTGCGATAACCGCAACGAAGATAACGAGAGGGTAGCGGTACTTACCCTTGCTTTCTCAACCGCTTCTCGGGAATACCAAGTATCTCGCGGTATTTGGTCACTGTGCGCCGCGCAATGGGAAAACCAAGTTCGGTCATAGCATCAGCAATCTGTTCGTCAGAAAGGGGTTTGCGCTTATCTTCAGTAGCTACCACTTCTTCCAATTTGATGCGCGTAAGGTGGGCCGACTGCTCCTCACCCGTTTGAGAAATAAAGGAAGAGGAGAAAAAGTCCTTCAGCGAATAAGTGCCATACGCCGTTTGCAGATATTTGCTACGCACCACACGAGACACGGTAGAGACGTGTATATCCAACGCCTCAGCGACATCATTGAGTTTCATCGGAACAAGCATGGACTCATCATCATCGTTGAGAAAGAATTCACGCTGTTTCTGCACGATAAACTTTCCAACGCTACGCAAGGCCAAAGCGCGCATCTTCATCGTGTTGATAAAGTTATCAGCAGCAGTTATCTTGTCCTGCACAAGGAGGAGTTCGTCTTGTTGCGATTTAGAAAGTTGCTCTTTCTTTGGGGCAAGTTGGCGCACCATTTCAAGATAAGAGGGACTCACGCAAAGTTCAGGGATATTTCCGTTATTGAGTTCCAACACCACTTCACCTTCGTTTGTAACTCTGACAAAGAAATCGGGAATAATGGTTGGGGCGGCACCTGAAATCGTTTCGTTGAAATCTGTTCCTGGTTTGAGATTAAGACGCGTCAATACGTGAAGTACCTCTGCAAAAGCCTCATCATCAAGATGTAAACGGCGCTGCAACACGTCCCACTTTTTGTGAATGAAAAGGTCAAAATACTTTTCTACCACTTTTAGGGCATTCGCTTTTAACTCTGGGGCGATTGACTTACCACGAAGTTGCAACAATAAACATTCCTGTTCGTTGCGTGCACCAACTCCGTAAGGTTCCAGCGATTGCAGTATCTCCAAAAGGCGCTCCAGCGTCGCTACGCTCACATCTTTCTGAGCGTAAACATAGAGTTCGTCGGAAATGGTTTGGAGTTCCTTGAGCAAATAACCATTATTGTCGAGCGACCCAATAAGGTAGCGCATAACTTCATGCTCTTCCTCTGTAAGGTCGAAAGTGATAAGTTGGTTCTCCAATGAATCGTAGAAGGTGGGCGCTCCTGCAATTTGCATTTCGCGTTCTGCGCCTTCAAAATAGTAGGATTCGGCGATGCGATTGTCGGAAATATCAAGTCCATCGTCATCACTTGGCACATCCATGCGCCCCTCGTCATAGTCGGCATCACGCCCAATCTCTTCACTCTCCGTGCGGTCCGTATCCTCCTCCGTATCCTCAGGGGTGGGGTAGGAGTCATCTTCCCAATCTTGCTGTTCTTCGAGGGCAGGATTTTCATCCAATTCCTTGCGCACCTGCTCTTCCAAATCCACCAAACTCTTCTCGGCAAGTAGCGCCATGGCCACTTGCAACTTGTGCTCAAGCTTTTGCACCTGCTCCTGGCGGTGCGTTGAGATTTGCTTGGTCTTTTGTTTTTGGGTAATGGGCATGAAGGAAAGGAGAAATCAAAAAAGGGTGGGAGAGAGGATGTTAAATAATCCTGCTCTCCTCCAAATCTTTTACACTACGGGGCAACCGTTCTTCGTTTCGCGGTCAAGCGTGATAACGCCGAGCGAACCGTCGAAGTTTTCAGCCGAGAGAATCATGCCCTGGCTTTCGATACCGCGAATCTTTCGGGGTGGGAAGTTTGCGATGAAGCAAATCTGCTTGCCTACAAGGTCTTCGGGCGCATAATGCTGGGCAATACCTGAAAGGATAGTGCGGTTTTCAAGTCCGTCGGCAATAAGGAACTTCAATAACTTATCTGCCTTGGGCACACGCTCACATTCGAGCACCGTACCTACACGGATGTCCAACTTTTCCCAATCCTCAAAACTTACATTGGGCTTAATGGGCTGCGCCTTAAAGTTCTTCGCTTCTTCAAGTTGCTTGAGGCGCTCATTCTCTGCCTTAATGTTTTCAAGGCGAAGCATCTGTGCGTCGATAGCATCGTCTTCAATCTTCTCGAAGAGCAATGCGGGTTCGTCCAACTGGTGACCTGCCACGAGCAAGTCAGTATTGCCGAGTCGGCTCCAGTCAGCATTTTCCATCTTGAGCATACCGCGGAGCTTTGCAGAACTGAAGGGGAGGAAAGGTTCAAACGCAATGGCGAGGTTCGCTACAAGTTGGAGCGACAAGTGCATGATGGTCTTCACGCGCTCAGGATCAGTCTTCACCACCTTCCAAGGTTCGCTATCGGCAAGATACTTGTTACCAATACGTGCCAAGTTCATCGCTTCCTTCTGTGCATCGCGGAAGCGGAAGGTGTCAAGAAGGCGTTCCACTTCGGCCTTCACGTTGGTGAATTCCTCAATCGTAGCCTTGTCCGTCTCAGTGAGTTCGCCACAAGCGGGAACTACGCCGTCGTAATACTTCTTGGTGAGTTGGAGAGCGCGGTTTACGAAGTTGCCATAAACGGCTACGAGTTCGTTATTGTTACGTGCTTGGAAGTCTTTCCACGTAAAGTTGTTGTCCTTTGTTTCAGGCGCATTTGCCGTCAAGACATAGCGGAGCACATCCTGCTTTCCGGGGAAATCCACCAAGTATTCGTGGAGCCACACAGCCCAATTGCGCGACGTAGAAATCTTATCGTCTTCAAGGTTCAAGAATTCGTTAGAGGGCACATTCTCGGGGAGGATGTAAGAACCCTCAGCCTTGAGCATGGTGGGGAATACGATGCAGTGGAAAACGATATTGTCCTTACCGATGAAGTGAAGGAGGCGCGTGTCTTCCTGCTTCCACCACTTTTCCCAGTCGTTGGGGAGCAACTCTTTCGTATTCGAGATATAACCAATGGGAGCGTCAAACCAAACATAGAGCACCTTGCCCTCAGCTCCCTCAACGGGAACGGGGATACCCCAATTCAAGTCGCGCGTTACGGCACGGGGGCGAAGACCTAAGTCTAACCAACTCTTACATTGACCATACACGTTGGGGCGCCACTCTTTGTGGTCTTCCAAAATCCACTTTTCGAGCCACTCCTGGTAATCGTTGAGCGGGAGATACCAGTGGCTCGTGGGGCGCTTCACAAGTGCGTTGCCCGTAGCGGCATTGTAGGGGTTGATCAACTCTTCGGGTGAAAGCGTTGAACCACACTTTTCACACTGGTCGCCATACGCATCAGCGGCATGGCAACGGGGGCATTCGCCCTTGATGTTGCGGTCGGTCAAGAATTCCTTCGCTTCTTCATCATAGAATTGTTCCGACTCGAGTTCTACAAACTTACCCGTGTCATAGAGTTTGCGGAAGAAGTCAGAGGCATGCTTCTTGTGTGTGTCGGAAGTTGTGCGAGAATACACGTCGAAGGAAATGCCGAAATCAGCAAATGAATTTTTGATTAAGTTATGGTAGCGGTCAACCACCTCTTGCACGGTGATGCCTTCCTTTTTTGCACGGATGGTTACGGGAACCCCGTGTTCGTCAGACCCACCGATGAAAAGCACTTCCTCACCCTTCAAGCGAAGGTAGCGCACGTAGATGTCGGCAGGCACATACACACCTGCGAGGTGACCAATATGAATACCTCCGTTGGCATAAGGCAAGGCGGAAGTAACAAGCGTTCTCTTAAAATCTTTCATATCGTGATATTTATTATTTACATTTCCCTGCAAAGTTACATCTTTCGTGCCAATCATAGATTGCCAATAGGGAAATTCTTTGTTTTTAAGGGGGTAAAGGGGGGAATATGACAATAATATAGGAGCTATCTTATGTTAGATGTCGCTTCTTTTTAATGACGCTGAAGGCGTCACCGCTCGATAACCGGGGCGTTTGAGCGAAGCGAATACCCCCGGTAGTGAGTATATAATGGAATGCACCCTGGAGGGGTGCCCCAACACGAACTCCTAATCGTTGGGGCACCCCTCAGGGTGCATCATGTTACAGTTTATTCCGGGGGTGCGCTTTCAGCGTACCACCCGGTTACCGAGCGGAGACGCCTTCAGCGTCTGAGACTCTTGAATAATTCTCTATCTTCCCCCAAAAACTAAGTGCCGAGGATTTTCAATTAACTGCCGAATGTTTTTCGGAATGCCCCACCCTCGTAAAAGTTCAACTCTTCGCGCGCATAATTTTACACCCTTAATGTTTGCCTCCTCCTTAAATTTTCCTACTTTTGCAACGTAAAATCTTAAAAAGTGTTATTTCTATGACTCAGAGAAAAGTACGTGTGCGTTTCGCACCCTCGCCTACGGGCCCTCTTCATATTGGTGGTGTGCGCACAGCGCTCTATAATTACCTCTTTGCGAAGCAGCATGGAGGCGAATTCGTGTTCCGTATCGAAGATACTGACTCTAACCGCTTCGTTCCCGGTGCGGAAGAATATATCATCGAAGCCTTCGAATGGCTTGGTCTTAAGTTTGACGAAGGCGTAAGCTATGGCGGCAACTACGGTCCCTATCGCCAGTCAGAGCGTCGCGACATTTACAAAAAGTATGTCGATGAACTCTTGGCAAACGGCAAGGCGTACATCGCTTTTGACACTCCCGAAGAACTCAATGCGAAGCGCGAGGAAGTAGAAAACTTCCAGTACGACGCCAAGACTCGCCTCAGCATGCGCAACTCACTCACGCTCTCTGCGGAAGAAGTGGAAGCGCTCATTGCGAAAGGTGAACAGTATGTCGTGCGCTTCAAAATCGAACCCGGTGAAGACGTAGTTGTAAACGACCTTATTCGCGGTCGCGTTGTGATCAACTCTTCAATCCTCGACGATAAGGTGCTTTACAAAAGTGCTGACCAACTTCCTACGTACCACCTTGCCAACATCGTTGACGACCACTTGATGCTCATTTCTCACGTCATCCGTGGCGAAGAATGGCTCCCCTCGGCGCCCCTTCACGTGTTGCTCTACAAGGCCTTTGGTTGGGAAGACACAATGCCTGAATTTGCGCATCTTCCTTTGTTGCTCAAGCCCGACGGTAAGGGAAAACTCTCGAAGCGCGACGGCGATCGTCTCGGCTTCCCCGTATTCCCCTTGGAATGGCATGCTGCAACGGGTGAAGTAAGTTCGGGTTATCGTGAAAGCGGTTACTTGCCCGAAGCTGTAATCAACTTCCTCGCCCTCCTCGGTTGGAACCCCGGTGACGACCAAGAGATTCTTTCGCTCGACGATATGGTGCGCCTCTTCGACCTCGCCAAGTGCTCAAAGAGCGGTGCGAAGTTCGACTATGTAAAAGGACAATGGTTTAACCGCGAATACATGCAGAAGACCGACGACCTCACACTTGCGCCCACACTCGACGCTATTCTCCGCGAGAACGGCATTGAGCAACCCATCGAACGCGTTGCACAAGTAGTAGGTATGATGAAGATGAAGAAGATTAACTTCATCAAGGAACTCTGGCCCCTCTGCGACTTCTTCTTTATCGCTCCCACAAAGTTTGACCTCGAAGACAAGTTCGTACGCAAGAATTGGAAGGAAGGTGCAAAGGCAGAAATGCAACAGCTCCGCGAAATCCTTGCCGGACTTGAGGATTTCACCATCGAACCTATGCGTCAGGCGGTAGATAAGTGGGTAGAAGCATCAGGAGCAAAGCCCTGGAACGCATGGCGCGTTGTGCTTGTGGGCGAAGGTAAGGGTCCTGACATGCACGAACTCTCAGAATTCCTCGGCAAGGAAGAAACGCTCCGCCGCTTCGACTTTGCGTTGGAACAACTTCCTTAAAATTAGGTTGTAAGGTTATGAGGTTAAGAGGTAAAAGTTCTGAGGTTCTGAGGTTCAGAAGTTCAGAAGTGGCTATCCAGTCCGCAAGGCACCTCTTAACCTCAGAACTTTCTTAACTTCAGAACTTTCCTAACCTTAAAACCTTAAGACCTTAAAACCTTAAAACCTCAAAACCTGTACCTGCAATAATGTACACGCTTATAATCTTCTTCTACTCGCTTGGAGCCCACATAGCGGCGCTCTTTAGCAAGAAGGTGCGCCTTATGATTAAGGGGCAGCATGAGACATTTGACAAACTGCGTCGTGAGATTGACCCCAAGCAACAATATGTGTGGGTTCACGCAGCTTCGCTCGGCGAATTTGAGCAAGGACGCCCCCTTATCGAACGTATCCGCGCGTCACACCCTCACCTGAAGATTCTGCTCACGTTCTTCTCGCCCTCGGGGTATGAAGTGCGCAAGAATTACGAAGGTGCCGACGTGATTTGCTACCTTCCTTTCGACACACCCCTAAATGCGCGCCGCTTCGTGCGCCTGGCGAATGTCAAGATGGCGTTCTTCGTGAAGTATGAGTTCTGGCCCAATTACATTGGTGCACTCTACCGCAACGACATCCCCGTTTACAGTGTGTCAAGCATCTTCCGTCCCGACCAAATCTTCTTCCGTTGGTACGGCAAGAGTTACGCAAAGTGCTTGCACAAGATTAGCCACTTCTTTGTGCAAAACGATACCTCCATTGACTTGCTCAAGGGGCTCGGCATCACAGCCGTAACAAAGACAGGCGACACGCGTTTCGACCGCGTCTTGGACATTATGAACCAAGCCAAGGAATTGCCCATCGTTGAGGCGTTTGCCAAGGGCAAGAAGGTGCTTATTGCGGGTTCTTCCTGGGCGCCTGATGAAGACCTCTTCATCCCTTACTTCAACAAGCGTAAGGACCTCAAATTGGTCATTGCGCCCCACGTCGTAAACGAAGGTCATCTCTCGGAAATCGAGCGTAAGTTGGAGCGCCCCGCATTGCGTTACTCTAAGGCTACACCCGAGCAGGCGGCAAAGGCAGATTGCCTCATCATCGACTGCTACGGCCTGCTCTCCAGCATTTACCGTTACGCCACGGTGGCGTATGTGGGCGGCGGTTTCGGCGTTGGCATCCACAATGTGCCCGAAGCGGCGGTGTACGGTTGTCCCGTGTTGTTCGGTCCCAACAATAAGAAGTTTAAGGAGGCGCAAGACCTCATCGCCTGCCAAGGTTCTTACGAAATTCACAATGCTGCAGACTTCACCGAGGTACTTACGAAACTCTTGACCTACGACGAACTCCTCCGCAGTTCAGGAAATGCCGCGTCACACTACATCCGCACCAACGCTGGTGCACGCGATGCCATCTACAAAGAGGTGTGCAACTTACTCAAGTAACAACTTTGATTGTAAGACTACTTACGCAACCTTTGTAGCAATAAAAACGAGTATAAAAAGACCACGAAGCTCTCAGTTAGGTTCGTGGTCTTTTTCATTTCAGTTTTATAGGTCCAATAATTTTCAGTTCGTGTTCATTTGTACAATTACATAGGCGAAAAATTGTGACAGTTCAGGGCTTCATTTTTCGTCATTTTTCGCTGAAAACTTTAACAAACATTAACATTCTACCTACTCCCCGTTGCGACAATATCTATTTGCGGTGCAAGAATAAGTAACATAGAAAACCGGTTGTTTAACCTTGAAAAAACTAGGTAACTTATTTTTTGCCCCTAAAAATGGGTTTTTCGGGACAAAAAAAGTGGAGATACCCCTGATTCCAAGGGGTATCTCCACTTCCGTAACACAAAGATACAAAATTTCAAAGCGAAATGTAAATCCGTTAACATTTGTTAACACCAATATTATTTCTCATTTTTCGTCATTTTTCGCATGAGAATTGGTACCCCCATTTGACTGGTATTTCCAATGGTGCAAAGTGTCTGGAGTGGGGTGAGCGAGGTGGAGAATGCGGGGTGGTGGGGGACTCTTCCAGAGTGCGACTGCTATCTGACGCCACTCCGGGGGTATTCGCTACGCTCAAACCGCCGCGGTTACTAAGCGGGGACACCTTCGGCGTCATTACCAATACATAACTAAAAATCGCTTTAATGCTATGTGCGAAAGTAGCAAATCGAAATTATCCAAAGAAATAAATTCCCCATTTTTGCAAAAATCCAAACAAATAAATTGCAGGGATATGATAGGGGCGGTCTTTTTCAGACGCAAGTTCTATGACATTAGAGTCATAATTCGCAGCACTTTATTACTTATAGTCTTTACCCCACAATCTTCCCCTCTTTCCTGTACCACCCTATAAACCATACGAGGGCGATGATGGCGCAGGTGCCACCGATGGCGTAGGAGATGGGTTGGGGAAGGGAGAGGCCCTCGGGGGCGATGCAGATATAGGTGGAGCAGACCAAGGTCATGAGAAGGGCGGGGAGCAGAGCGATGTAGAAGTTTTTCCCGTGGCGCACCAAATAGACCGTGATTGCCCAAAGAGTGAAGACGGAGAGTGTTTGGTTGCTCCACGCAAAGTAACGCCAGATAACCTTAAACCCTTCCGCGTCGCTGAGGCTGTAAACGAGCACACCGATAGTGAGCAGGAATAGCGGAATACATATTAACAAGCGCTTGCGAATGGGTGTTTGGTCGATGTGCAGGAAGTCTGCGGCAATCAATCTCGCAGAGCGCAGGGCGGTATCCCCACTCGTGATGGGCGCAGCCACAATGCCGAGAATCGCTAAGACGCCTCCCAACGTGCCAAGCCACTCGTTCGAAATGCGTGTTGCCACAGCTGCTCCCGAGAATGCCTTACCCGTTTCAGCGTCTATCACACCGTTTTCATGGAAGAAGTAAGTGGCCGCCGCCGCCCAAATCAGCGCTACCGCACCTTCGGCTACCATCGCCCCGTAAAAGATAGGACGGCAATGCTTTTCCGACTTCATGCAGCGCGCCATAAGGGGAGACTGCGTAGCGTGAAATCCGCTGATGGCGCCACAGGCAATGGAGATGAACATCATGGGGAAAATCGGACTCGCCTCGTACTTCGTGCCGAATCCGTTCCACATTTCGGGCAGGTCGGGACTCTTCACATAAAGCATTACCAACACGCCCACCGCCATAAACAACAGGGCGAAGGCAAAGAGGGGATAGATCTTGCCAATAATCTTATCCACGGGCATCATCGTGGCGAGCACGTAATACAGGAAGATGACGACAATCCAGAAATAGGCATCCATCCAGTCGGGCGTCATGCCTGCAATCAACTCTGCGGGACCGCTTACGAACACAGCGCCAACGAGTATCATCAGTATCATCGTAAAGACGGTCATCACCTTCTTCGTGCGCTGTCCTAAATAGCGCCCTACGATTTCGGGCAGACTCTCACCGCCATTTCTAATAGACAAGGCGCCCGAGAAGAAGTCGTGCACCGCCCCCGCAAAGATAGTTCCGAACACAATCCAGAGATAAGATGCCGTGCCAAACTGCGCACCCATAATTGCCCCAAAGATGGGACCGAGACCTGCAATGTTCAGGAACTGAATCATAAAGATTTTCCAATTCGGTAGGGGCACAAAATCTACCCCGTCTGCCATAGTAATAGCAGGTGTCGGACGATTGTCGGGACCAAAGACGCGGTTCACGTAAGAACCATAAATCCAATAGCCAAGTATGAGCACTACGAGTGCGATGGTAAAAGTGATCATGGGAGTTAGGAGTTGGGAGTGAGTAGTTAGTAGTGAGTAGGGTTGACGGTTGTTGTTCTTTCATACTCTCCACAAATCCTCCATTCGCGGTGCTTACAAAGCACTCCATTCATTGAGCAAAAAGGCCAATAATGGGAGGGTGAAGAGGGAGAGTAGGGTTGTAAGGAAAATGGCCTGTGTCATGAGGTGCTCGTCCTTGCCGTATTTCAAGCAAAACATGATACCATTTGCTGCTATGGGCATGCCCGTGAGGACTACTGCCACATTCGTTACAAAGGGGTCGAAACTGAAGAGTTGGAACACTCCCCACACGGCAAGAGGCATGACGAAGAGTTTGAGTGACGCGATGGTATAGACGAACTTGTTGCCGATCATGTCACGCACGGGAATTGTGGCAAGTGTTGCTCCAATAAGGAGTAGGGCACAGGGTATGGTCATATCACCTACGAGGTGGAAGAATTTGCCTATTGTAGGCGGTGTTTCTACCTTCAGAAGCGCCAACACGACGGCGATGACACTTGCTACCACACAAGGCGAGAAAAGCACTCTGGGGCGAAATATCGAGCGTATGGGTTGCTCCGTGACAAAAGATAAACCTACGGTAAAGATAAGCAGGTTGAAGGGGATGTCAAGCACCGAGGCGTAGAAGACGGCACGGTCGCCAAAGATGGCGGCACAGGCGGGGAAACCGATGAAGGTGACATTCCCGAAAGTGACCATGAATTTCTGCAATCCTTGACGCTCAGGGCGCACACGCCATATCTTGGCAATGGCAAAGGCGCCTGCGATGAGTACGGCATAGTTGATGAGCGAAACGATGACGAGCTGATAAATTTCTTCGTCGCTAAATTGCAACCCTTCGCCCATGACGGACCCGATGATGAGCATGGGACAGGTGACGTTGAGTACGAAGACCGACATGTTGCGGTTCATCTCAGTTTTCCACACTCCGAGGCGTGTGGCAACGTAACCTACGATGACCACTCCGAAGATAATGGCCATTTGTGTGAGTATTTGTAAAAATGACATGGGGTGTTGTTTTTAGGATTTGTTACTCCTTGTTGTTCGTGTCCATCCAAATCGTAACTGGTCCGTCATTGATGAGTGCCACTTTCATATCAGCGCCAAATTCTCCTGTACCTACTTCCTTACCGATGAGTGATGAAAGGGTGGTGCAGAAATATTCGTAAAGCGGAATGGCGATGTCGGGTCGGGCGGCGCGGATGTAACTCGGACGGTTGCCCTTCTTCGTACTTGCCATGAGGGTGAACTGACTTACGACGAGGGCTTCGCCGTTGACATCCACAATGCTCTTGTTCATCACTCCCGCTTCGTCGTCAAAGATGCGCAGGGCGGCAACTTTCTTGCAGAGCCAGTCGGCGTCGTCTTGTGTGTCGGTGGGTTCTATTCCAAGCAAAATGAGCAGACCGTTCCCAATCTTGCTCTTTACAGCGGAATTTATGGTGACCGAAGCTTCGCTTGCACGCTGTATTAGTATTCTCATAATGAGTAAGATATATGAAGTTTGTTGCGAAAAATAGTTACATTTTCACTTGTATGATTTAGATTTTTGTTGCACAACATGATACTTAATGTGCAATTTATGCTGTTGTGTCAGCAATGGGTGCTTCCTCATGGAGCGCCTTGAAGATTTTCATACCGTTCTTTTCGCCGAGCAGTGCTTGCACTTGTTCTTGTGTGGCTTCCTTGATGCGTTTCACCGAACCAAACTCCTTGAGCAGTGTCTGCTTCGTTTTCGGTCCGATGCCTGGGATGCTGTCGAGTGCTGAAGCCACTTGTCGCTTCGAGCGCTTCTCGCGGTGGAAAGTAATAGCGAAGCGGTGCACTTCTTCTTGCATGGCCGAAAGCGTGCGGAAGAGCTGCGATGTGGGGTCCAATCCAATATGCGCAGGAGGGAATCCGTAGAGCAGTTCACGTGTTCGGTGGCGCTCGTTTTTGGCGAGTCCGGCGATGGGGATGGAGAGGTTTAATTCATCTTCCACCACTTGGCGAATCACTTCCATTTGTCCCACGCCGCCGTCGGCTATGATGAGGTCGGGTAGGGGAGCGCCTTCTTCCTTCAAGCGGGTGTAGCGACGGCGCACGACTTCCTTCATTGAGGCATAGTCGTCGGGGCCGCAAACGGTCTTAATGATGTAGCGGCGGTAGTCCTTCTTGGCAGGTTTTAATTTCTCAAAAACCACGCAAGCGGCTACGGCGTCCGTGCCCTGGAGGTTGGAGTTGTCGAAAAGTTCGATGCGCATCGGCAGTTTGGGTAGTCCTAATTGCTCCTGTATTTCTTTCATCAAGCGCACCTGCTTCTGCTCGGGATTTAGCTTCTCTGCCTGCTTCAAGCGGTCGAATTTATACTGCTTCACGTTGAGGCGTGAGAGGTCAAGGAGCTTTTTCTTGTCACCCTTCTGGGGAATGGTTTGCGTGGCGTAATCCTCGGGCAAATCTACGGTGAAGGGCACGATGATTTCCTTGGAACGACTCTCATACTTGGTGCGCATTTCTACAATACCCAGTGCGAGCAATTCTTCATCCGTTTCGTCCAAACGCTTGGCATACTCAAAGGTGAAGGCTTGCGTAATGGCGCCGTTTACCACGTGCAGGTAATTGATGTAAGCCTCCTTCTCGTCCGTCTCAATGGCGAAGACGTCAATGTTATGAAGCGTATTGCTCACCACTTCACTCTTGGCGCGGTAGCCGTCAATGAGGTCGTACTGCTCCTTAATTACTTGCGCCTCTTCAAAGCGGAGTTCTTCAGCAAGGGAAAGCATTTTCGCGCGCAACTGCCGTTGCAAGTCCGCCGTATTTCCCTTCAAAATTTCCTTACATGCCTCTATGTTTTCTCGGTATGATTCGCGTGTTTCTTTACCAATACAACACCCGCCGCAACGCTTGATGTGGTATTCCAAACACACCTTGTAGCGGCCGCTTTCTATCCCTTCCTGCGTCATGGGTTGGCGACACGTGCGCGGGCGGTAGAGCTGCCGACAAAGGTCTAATAAGGCGTGCATCGTAGGTACGTGAGAGTAGGGACCAAAGTACTGGCAGTGGGGCAAATTTCGGTTGCGTGTTGAAAAGATACGCGGAAATTCTTCCTTTGTGACGGCTATCGAGGGGTAGGTTTTGTCATCCTTGAGCAAGACATTATAACGCGGTTTATACTTCTTGATGAGGTTGTTTTCAAGCAGCAAGGATTCCTCGTTAGTCTTCACCACGATGTAACGGATGTCGCGAATTTTCTTCACCAACATCTGCGTCTTTAGCGAGTCGTGCTCGCGGTTAAAGTACGAACTTACGCGCCTCTTTAGGTTCTTTGCTTTGCCGACATAAATCACCGTGCCCGACTCGTCGAGGTACTGATAGCACCCCGGCGAGTCGGGCAAGTTGCGAATGATTCCTTCAAGGTAGTCGTTCATTAGTCTTCGATAACGAGGAGGGTATCTACTTTTTTATCTTCGCCCAAGAATTTTCTGCCTTCAAGTCCTTCAATCTTGAGTTCGATAAGGCAATTTATATATATGTCTTTTGGCGCAAATTTACTTACAAGGTTATACGCGGCTAACATACTTCCGCCTGTTGCCAAGAGGTCGTCGTGGATGAGCACAACGTCGCCTGGTTCGATAGCGTCGGTATGAATTTCTATGGTGTCTGTACCATATTCTTTTCCGTAAGTTTCTTTAATGGTATCAGCAGGAAGTTTGCCAGGCTTGCGGCACATTACAAATCCGCAACCCAAGCGTGCGGCAAGAATAGCGCCCATTACAAAACCGCGCGACTCAATGCCGACAACTTTTGTAATACCTTTGTCTTTATAAAGGCGTACCATTTCTTCCAACATCTCATTGATGCAATCAGGATTCTTGAAGAGGGTAGATACATCCTTAAACTGTATTCCAGGAATGGGGAAGTCGGGGACGTTGCGGAGGTTGTCAAGTAAAAGTTGAGTATTCATAACAAGTTGAAAACGGAATATTTTGTTTTAAATTGTTCCACGTGGAACATTATTATTGTTGTGTGAAATATTATCTGCCGAGCAATACGAGCAACACGGAAATATCGTTGGGTGATACACCTGGGATGCGTCCTGCTTGGGCGAGGGTTTCGGGATCAATGGCGGTAAGTTTCTGACGTGCCTCGGTAGAGAGTTGGGTAATCTCATTGTACACGAAATGACCGCGAATTTTGATATTTTCCAAGCGTTGCATCTTGTCGGCTAAAGCACGTTCGCGAGAAATATACCCGTGGTATTTAATTTCTATTTCTGCTGCTTCAATGATTTCCTCACGGTCAATTTCTTCGATGCGTTCGAGGAATTCGCCAAAGGCTTTCACTTCGCCTGCCAAGTCGAGTAGGGTGATTTGTGGGCGATTTAGGAGATCGAATAACTTACATCCGCCGCGCAAGGGGGCAGTGCCTTTTGACTCTAAGTAGGGATTTATGCGCTCTGCCTTGATGGAGAAATTCTTGGAGTAATCGATGATTTCGGCAATCTTTTTCTTTTTGTACTCAAAGCGACGGTGGCGCTCTTCGCTACAAAGTCCGTACTTTTGTGCGTAAGGTGTAAGGCGAATATCGGCATTATCTTGGCGCAATAATATACGGTATTCTGCGCGTGAGGTAAACATGCGGTAGGGTTCATCAACGCCTTTTGTGACCAAATCATCGATGAGTACGCCAATATAAGCTTCGTCGCGGTGGAGCACAAGGGGTTCTTCGCCCTTTGCTTTCAGTGCGGCGTTAATCCCAGCAATGATGCCCTGAGCGGCTGCTTCTTCATAACCTGTCGTGCCATTTACTTGTCCTGCGAAGAAGAGTCCTTCCATTTTCTTCGATTCCAACGAGTGTTTCAGCTGTGTGGGTTGGAAGAAATCATATTCAATAGCGTACCCTGGCCGGTAAACTACAGCATCGCGGAAGCAGGGCATCTTTCTCAGCGCCTCGATTTGCACATCCATAGGAAGGCTTGAGGAGAACCCATTCAGGTAAAGTTCGTTGGTATCTAAACCTTCGGGTTCGAGGAAGAGGGGGTGCTTATCGCGGTCGGGGAAGGTGATAATCTTGGTTTCTACCGACGGACAGTAGCGGGGTCCGATACTTTGGATTTGTCCGTTGTAAAGGGGAGAATCTTCGAGTCCCGAGCGCAGAATTTCGTGCACTTCAGCGTTGGTTTCGCAGGTCCAACAGGGAAGTTGTGGCAACTGTCTGTGTGGAGATATATAACTAAAGCGATGGTAGTCGGATTCTCCGGGTTGCTCTTCCATCTCTTCAAGATGTACCGTGCGCTTGTCGATACGTACGGGAGTTCCTGTCTTCATGCGGTCCACCTCAATGCTTAATTTCACGATGGATTCGGTTAAAAGTTTCGCCGCAGGTTCGGAGCAACGCCCACCTTCTACCTGTTTGCGTCCGATGTGCATGAGTCCGTTGAGAAAGGTTCCCGCCGTAATCACCACCGTAGGCGCATAGAAGCGCGCCCCCCAGATGGTTTCAAGACCGCGAAGCGTACCGTTTTCCACGATGAGTTCGGCAGCTTCGTCTTGCCAAATATGAAGGTTATCGGTGTTCTCGAGAATTTTGCGCCACTCTAATATGAAGCGTTGGCGGTCGCACTGTGCACGCGGACTCCACATTGCAGGACCTTTAGAGCGGTTCAGAATGCGAAATTGGATCGCCGCAGCGTCGGTGACTTCGCCCGTTTTTCCGCCGAGGGCATCAATCTCGCGCACAATCTGTCCCTTCGCAATACCACCAATGGCAGGGTTGCAACTCATCTGGGCAATCTTGTTCATGTCCATAGTGATGAGACACGTCTTTGCCCCCATGCGGGCTGCGGCATGTGCTGCTTCACAACCGGCATGGCCTGCGCCAACAACGAGTACATCGTAATGAAATTCTGTCATAGTTTATAGTGTTTCTATGGCTAAAATACTTCTTATTTTGCGCCGACAAAATTAGCAAGGAATGTTTAATTGGGAAAGTGAATTACTTAGAAACCCGCCCAGGGCAGTTGAGTTCTTAGAAATCCAAGAGTTTGTAGCGTCCCCCTGCGAGCGATTTTACTACCTCCTTCATCTCCAATTCAAAGAGTAAGGCGGTGAGTTGCCCCACAGGGATGTTGAGGTCAACGACCAACTTATTGATGTGCACCCCTTCCATGCTTCCCTTCAGTGCTAAGCAAACGCGCGCCTCTTCATCGGTGAATTCAGGGAAAAGCGAGAGTTCGCGCGGTTGTTGTTTCAAAGAAGTGTCGGGCCAATTGAGCGCCGTGGTCATATCCTTGGCGCATGTGATCAGTGCCGCCTTTTGGTCAGCAATGAGTTTGTTGCACCCCGCAGAGTATGGGTCGTTGATGCGTCCGGGGAAAGCAAAAACCTCGCGGTCATAGTCGCGAGCAATATTTGCCGTGATAAGTGCACCCCCACGGTCGGCACTTTCTACGACAACAGTTGCTTCCGCCATTCCTGCCACGATACGGTTGCGACGTACGAAGTTTCCCTTGTCGGGTTTAGTGCCAGAAAAGTATTCCGTAAGCAATCCGCCTTGCGCCAACATCTTTCTTGCGGTGTCACGGTGGAGCGAGGGGTAAATCATGTCCAATCCGTGTGCCAAAATTCCGACCGTCGGTAGGTTTGCTTCCAAAGAAGCGCGGTGTGCGTGAATATCTACGCCGTATGCAAGACCGCTAACTATCAGTGTGTCAGGGTTGGTACGCTTTAACTCAGGTAAGAAATTGTGACAAATGGACTTCCCGTATTCAGTAATTTTACGCGTACCAACTATGGAAATGATGCGCGGAGCGTTAAGATTTGCATTTCCGAGGAAGAAAAGCACGAGGGGAGGGTCAACCGTTTCTTTGAGTCGGGCAGGGTAGTCCTCATCGTTGAGGGCAAGGATGCGGATTTTGCCTTTCTCGCAAAAAGCCACTTCTTCCTGAGCACGCTTCAGCGCATCGGCATATCCATCACGGAGCATGCCGATGATTTTTGGAGGAAGCTGTTGAGGGATACTTTCCTTTTTGTTTAGAAGGTCGAAGACCGCCCTTGCGCTTCCCAATTCCTTATACAGGGCCAGCGCCATGGGTTGCGAAAGTCCGCGAATGCGAGTGAGGGTAAGGGTAAGAAGATGTTCTTCCATAGCGTAGAAGACTTTTACTTTTCAGCAGGGGCATATTCAGAATAAGGTCCGAAGAAAATGTCGTCCAGTTCCTGACATTCCTTCAGCCTTCCGTTAATGAGGCAAACGGTGTCCACGGTAGCCTTCAACACGAGTTTATCATCGCTCGCGCGATAGATGTTTTGCGTGAAGACATACTTAATGCCGTCCTTCTTCACGTCAACCGTGCAACGGAAACTGTCGCCTGAGGTCAGGGGTGTCTTAAACGCCATCGTGATTCTTGCCACTACGGCATCGATGCCGCGTTGGTGAAGGTCGGCAAACGAAACGTTGTAAGAGCGCAAGAATTCGTGGCGCGCATGTTCCAGGTAGTGCTGATAATTGGCATTATTGACAATGCCCTGAAGGTCGCATTCGTAGTCGCGCACCTTGAGTGTGATGGAGTAAGGCATATTTGTGAAAATAAAAAATTAGAAAGGATTAAAGGAGAAAGACCTTGCGGGTGTTATCAAGCGTTTACCTCGGTGACTTCTCGTCTACTTGTACCTTGTTAACTAGTCTACTGACTGTTCTTCAGGTAGTACCTGCCAAAGCGACAGCGCAGGCAATCTTTGCGGTCGCAGTAGTTGCGCTTGAGTTGGATGAGCGCCTGACTTTGGGCGGCACTTCGGGCCTTCAGACCAATTTCGCCCCAAGCACGCGTGATGAAATTGCTTTCCGCTTTCAGTGCGTCGAGCAAGTCAACGGCGCGTTCGCAAAGCGCTTCCTCGTTGTGGTATTTGCCATAGCAGAAGAGCAGGGGCGCAACCGTGTTGATAAGTAAGAGTTGGAGCGAACTGCGTTGCAGATGCTTTTCGGAGGGTGTGTCGTGTGCGGCGCCAAAGGTGTAATGCGTTTGCCAGTAACCCTCGGTGTGCGCCTCGAGAAGCGCCATGAGTGCCTCCAGTCCCTGAGCGGCGAGCAGTTGTGAGAAATTGATGCACTTCGATTGGTAGAGGTGGAGCAACTGCGCCAGACGCACGTGGGGGAAATTCTGAGGGCGCATGCGGAGCAACTTCCATTGTGCTCCGTTGATGGGCGTGAGTCCGAACTTATGACGGAGGAAGGCATACTCCTTGCGGAGGCGTTCAACGTGAGTGTCACAACGCTCAGCCTTAATCAGACTTTCGTCCAACAACCCCGCTTGCCCGTAAAACAATGCCTCAATCTGGAAGGCATCATCGCGATGTTTTCCCACCACTTTGAGGGGCAGATTTTTCGCCCAGAGTTCAAACACTTCGGCATTCACGCCGAACCCGAAGTTGCGCGCTAAGGCGATGAAGAACGTCTGCTCCCAGTCGAAGCAACTCTCCTTCAGGTAGCCCTCAATGCGCTCCGTCTTTTCCTGAAGTCGCTCAATGGTGAGCGCCGAAAGCCAACTGCTCTTGTCTATTGAGGAAAGCTGGGGGATGACTCGGTAACAGGGCGGAAAATGCTCCTCGCGCATCAGCGTGTCGTAGTTGTCGGCAATCGCCTTCGGCACGGGGATAACCACTTGTGGCACCTCCTCGCCCGCAATGCTCACGGCGCAATCCGCCTCGCTCACGACGTGAAGGATCACATTGCCGTAGTTGGCACCGTCTGCCTCATGGTGGTGTTTGTACCAATCCGAACTGCGCTCATGTATCTCCACGTTGCCCACCCAAAGCGTATCGTCGATGCGCACTTTGGCATTGAAGAAGTCAGGTCCAGCATTCGTGTTGTGCAATCCTGGATCGATGACCTCCACTCGGCGACCGTCCGTCGTGAGTAACGGTTCGAGGGGCAACAAGCGCTGTTGCCAAGTGAAGTGCAACAATAGTTCCATAATCCTTAAAAGTTAATCCTACAAAGGTAGGATATTTTTTTCATTCTTACAAAGTGTCAGGGTTTTATACTACCTTTGCAAGAGATATTACTCAACTTTCGCAAGGAGAAGGTCGGAAGGTTTTAAGGTTGTAAGGTCGCTTCGCTTAAAGGTTTAAGGTTTGGAGGCGTTCGTTTGTACCGCAGGGTCCTTAAAACCTCACCCCCTTATAACCTTATGACCTTTGAAGTTGAGCATAAGCGAAACTTCACCCATTTATGAAAACATTTGAAGAATTAGGCGTCTGCGAGGAAATCCGCCGCGCCATTAGCGAATTAGGTTACGAGCATCCGATGCCCGTACAAGAAGAAGTGATCCCCTACCTTCTCGGTGTGGGAAATGATGTTATTGCCCTCGCGCAAACAGGTACGGGAAAAACGGCAGCCTTCGGTTTGCCCATCCTCCAGAAAGTAGATACGTCGAGCAAGGCTACCCAAGCAGTCATCCTGAGTCCCACCCGCGAACTCTGCCTTCAGATTGCCGACGACCTGAAGGACTATGCGCGCTACCTTGAAGGACTTCACGTGCAAGCCGTTTACGGAGGAAGCAGCATTGAAAGTCAAATCCGCGCGCTCAAGAAAGGTGCGCAGGTAATTGTGGCTACTCCTGGTCGCCTTATCGACCTTATGGAGCGTGGCGTAGCGCGTTTGGATCGTGTGGAAAACGTAATCCTTGACGAGGCAGACGAAATGCTGAACATGGGATTCACAGAAAGTATCGACACCATCCTTGCGGGTGTTCCGAAGGAGCGTAACACCCTCCTTTTCTCGGCAACGATGGGCAAGGAAATCGAGCGCATTGCCCGCAATTACTTGCACGACCACAAGGAAATCGTAGTCGGTAGTCGCAATGAGGGAGCGGAGAATGTCAATCACATTTATTACCTTGTGCATGCCAAGGACAAGTATCTTGCCCTCAAACGTGTGGTCGATTATTACCCCAAGATTTACGGCATTGTCTTTTGCCGCACCCGCATGGAGACGCAGGAGGTGGCCGATTGGTTGATTCGCGACGGCTATAACGCAGAGGCGCTCCACGGCGAACTTTCGCAGGCCCAGCGTGACTTGACCATGCAGAAATTCCGCCAACGCCGTACGCAACTCCTCGTAGCTACGGACGTCGCAGCCCGTGGTCTTGACGTGGAAGAGTTGACCCATGTCATCAATTACGGATTGCCCGACGACGTAGAGAATTACACCCACCGCTCCGGCCGTACGGGTCGCGCTGGTAAGCGAGGTACGAGCATCGCTATTATTCACTTGCGCGAGCGTCATAAAGTGCGCGTCATTGAAGACGTCATTCAGAAGAAGTTTGAGCGTGGCACGCTTCCCGATCCCCAAGAGATTTGTGCGAAACAACTTTACCGCGTCATCGATCAGTTAGAGCACGTTGAGGTAGATGAAAATCAGATTGCGCCCTTCCTTCCCGAGGTGTTCCGCAAGTTAGATTGGCTCTCCAAGGAGGACGTCATTAAGCGCCTTGTGAGTCAGTCGTTCGGCCATTTCTTGGCGTATTACAAGAATGCCCCCGTGATTGAGCAACCTTCCGAAAAGGCGGAGAAGCAAAAGGCAACCGAGGGCAAGCAACGCCCAGCGCGTTCGCGCGAAAAGGGACCCCGTAAGGCGGAAGACGGCTACGTGCGCCTCTTCATCAATTTCGGGAAGCGCGACAACTTCTATGCGCGTGAAATCATCAACCTTGTGAGTCGCTATGTCAAAGGTGTGGAAATCGGACGCATAGATTTGACGGCGAGTTGCTCTTTCTTTGAAGTGCCCGAGCGTTATGGTGACATCGTACTCAAGAAGATGCGCAACGCCAAGGTGGGCGACCGCCCCGTAGTGGTAGATAGCGCAGAGCGCACACCCGACGAAGTGAAGCGTGATAAAGTCAACCGCCGCACAGACGAACCCGCGCGCCCCAACCGCCGAGAGATTATCCGCGAAGCCCGTGCTGCGCGTCGAGAAGGCAGACCTGAACCCCAGGTGGCGAACTTCGAGAAGAAGTCCAAGAAGGGTAAGAAGCAGACCACTGCTACAGCCCCAGAGCGCCCCAAGAAGAAAGGTAAGAAGGACGATTGGCGCCAGTTTTTTGAGTAATGAGTAAGCAGTTGATTTATAAATTATTACTGTTCTTCGTTCTGTTTTTAATTGGGGCGTTTCTCTACTTTGGTACTCCCGAAGGTGAGGCGTGGTGGTTGAAGTGTCCGCTGTTTCAACTCACAGGATGGCAATGCCCCCTGTGCGGTTTACAGCGTGCGGTGCATGCCCTTCTGCATGGTGACTTCCTTATGGCGTGGCGCTACAATCCCGCGCTGTGGATCCTATTGCCCTATGTGGGCGTATGGTTGCTGGGCAGTTGCGTGGAAAGGGTGGCGCGCTCAAGAGTTTATGCTTGGTGCACCTCTTCTCGTGTCGTTCTCATAGTGCTGCTTCTGCTGTGCATGTGGGGAGTGGCGCGAAATGTATGGGGGTAACGTGAAATTGGGCGATCATATATAATGGCCTATTTTTTACAGACTGCACTATGTATTGCTAAATTAAATAGTAATTTTGTCGCAAAGGAACATTTTAAAAAGACAATGATTATGAATAGAAATTTAGATGTGTCGCTCGTCATGGAGCGTTCGTGGAGCGAATTTAAAAAGCACTGGACAGGACTTATTGGCATTCTTTTGATCGTGCTGGTAGTATCTTCAGGTATAGCTTACCTCAATCCCTATGAGGTTCCAGCAAATGTTACAGGTGAAGAATACGTAAACTGGTTTTTTGAAAATGGCTTGGTTTATTATGGATGGTCGATAATGGCAAGCGTTGTTCAAGTAGCGCTTTTGGCATGGTTTTACAAAGAAGCTTTGCAGCGCATTAAGGACAAAGAAATGGTCTTTAATGCAGATGTAGTGCTTCGCTATCTCGCTGTGAGCATCCTTGTCGGTCTTGCTACTTACGTAGCGTTGTTCTGTTGCATCATCCCTGTGTTCTTCATTGCTCCGCGCCTCATTATCGCTCCTCTTTATATTATTGACAATCCCGGTATGGGTGTAGGCGAAGCGATAGACCGCAGTTGGAAGGATACGAAGGGCAATGTGATTCCGCTCCTTGCTTTAGGTTTAATTGCTGTTTTAATTTCAGTATTAGGGGTCATCTGTTGCTTCGTAGGCATTGTTCCCGCGTCAGTGTTGATCTACATTATCTTGGTTGTCGCTTACCTCATTTTGAGCGGACAAAGTGACGATGCCTCTGAAGACAAAACAACTGTCACAGAAGAATCGTTCGTGATTGAAGAAAAGACGGTGTGCCGATAGTGAGCAGTGAAGAATCCCAGACGGAGATTTATATACAAAAATATTGCAGGTATGTAGTGCTATTATTTTGGCGAAAAATTGTGACAGTTTCATCCTTCATTTTTCCTCATTTTTCGCCGAAAACTTTAACAAACATTAACACTCAACCTACACACCCTCGCAACAATATCTATTTGCGGCGCCAGAATAAGTAACATAGAAAACCGGTTGTTTAACCTTGAAAAAACTAGGTAACTTATTTTTTGACCCCAAAAATGGGATTTTTGAGACAAAAAAAGTGGAGACATCCCCGTTTCCTGGGGGTGTCTCCACTTCCGTAATACAAAGATACAAAATATCGGTGCGAAATGCAAACTCGTTAACACTTGTTAACACCAACATTATTTCTCATTTTTCGTCATTTTTCGCGTGAGAATAGGGTTCCCGTTTTATAGGATTTTTCGACATCAGAACAGGGTCCTTTGAGCCCTTTGCTTTGAGAATAGTTGGTGTGACCAATAGCGCTTGGTTACTGTTCCCAAACGATGGTGCGCGACTCATCGTCGTTCACACGAATATCTACCCATACGGTATTTCCGGGGAGGAGGTCTTCAACCAATTCGGGCCACTCGATGAGACACACCGCGCCTGAGTAGAAATAATCTTCACACCCCATATCGTACGCCTCTTCGAGTTTCTTGATTCTGTAGAAGTCGAAGTGGTAGATGAGTTCACCCGTTTCATCAGAGCGGTATTCGTTCACGATGCTGAAGGTGGGAGAAGTTACTGTTTCGCTCACACCCAGTGCTTCGCAGAGTGCCTTAATAAAAGTAGTTTTACCCGCACCCATTTGTCCGTTGAAGGCAAATACGGTGTCTTCCTGCATAGCGAGGCGTACAAACTCTGTGGCTACGTTGTTGATATCTTCGATGGAGGTGATTTTAAGTTCCATAATTCAAAATGTTGAATATTGCTAATGTAAAGTCTTTCGGGGAGTTGTCTAAATGTAGTTTATGATGGTTGTTTCTTCGGAAACGTTTATCCGCTCCGCAAAGGTCGGAATATTTTCCCAATTATGGGCAGATTTAGAGGGGTAGAATTTTGTAATTTTGCAAAATCAAATCACTAATTACTCTTCAATACGTTAGTTGAGAGATCTCTTTGGGGCTTTATATGATAAAAATCCAATACTTTTTACTCACCCTTTTAGGGTGCTTTTTTTGTGTCGGGTGTGACATGATGGACTATCACCCTTACGATACGCGATTTGACGGTGAGCGTAACATCAATGCTACAAACATAGAGCGCATTGAAAGCGCCACGAAGGGGCGTAAGGAGTTGTGTTTTGCCGTTATTAGTGACACACAACGCTGGTATGATGACACGCATGCCATTGTTGATCACATCAATGCTATGGAGGGCATAGACTTTGTGGTTCACTGTGGCGATTTAGTAGACTTTGGTTTGACGGATGAGTTTGTGTGGATGCGCGATGAGTTGAGTCACCTACGTTTACCCTATATTGTTGCTATAGGTAATCACGACTGCTTAGGAACGGGAAAAAATGTGTTTCGCGAGATGTATGGTGCCTTTGAATATAGTTTTACCGCTGGTAATACGCATTTTGTAGTGCTCAACACGAACGGACTTGAGTTTGACTATACAGAAGGTTTCTTTGGGGTCAACTTCTTACGAGAAAATTATCGTAGTATTCCAAGTCAGACGGAACGCACAGTTGTCGTTATGCATGCAGCAATGGGATGTAAGGACCATCAGTTCCCTACAGACAAATCTGAGCATTACCTTAAATCCTTAGCGCCTTATCCAAACGTGCAGTTTGCAGTGTGTGGACACGAGCATCATACGAGTGTTCGTACGCCCATTCCCAACCATATTCCTTATTACGTTACCGCCTGTGCGAAGGAACGTTCTTTCCTATTGTTTCACCTCAAGTCAGATGGCACCTATGATTATAAAGAAGTACAACTCTAATGCGCTGCTGTTGTTACCTCTATTGGTGATGATGCTTGTAGCGGTGCCCATGCGAGGCGAGAAAAAGTCAATCTGGAAGCGCCTAACGCCTAACGTTGCCACTATGCAGTATGCTGGTAATATCGGTAAGGTTTCGGCAGGTGTAGGATGGGAATATGGCAAAGACAAATGGCTCACAGAGGCACTTCTGGGTTATGTACCCCGACACTTCCATACCCAAAGTTTGAACACGTTCACCCTACGCCAATATTACACCCCTTGGAGTATTACCATTCCCTTTATCAAGTCGGATTATGGAGCGGTAAAGATATGCCCCATCGCTGCGGGAATGTTTGTAAACGTAGTGCTCTTTGATGGCGACTTTTGGACGCAGGAACCCAAATCCAACTATGGAGGTTCCTATTACCGTTTTTCAACGCGTGTGCGCTTCTCCTTTTCACTGGGGCAACGATTGATTTATGAGTTCCCTAAGCAGTGGAAACGTTGTGGTGAAGGGGTTGAACTGTTTTATGACTTCTCGGCAAACGAGTTAGGTATCATTTCTGCCATCCCCAACGATTGCATTGACATGCGTGACATCCTTTCCCTCGGATTTGGGGCGCGATGGAAGTTTTAGTTGGGGAATTTAGAATGGGAGCAATAATATAACAAACTATTGGTGTCCGGTAAACTTTTGAGGGAGGAATAGGTCTGTAGGACCTATAAGCCACCAGCCCAGGGCAACGCCCTGGGTAGATTGATTGGGTGGGGACTCGCCCTGAAGGGGCAAAAGCATTAAATTACAATGTGTTATCTCTGTTTTAGCCCCTTCGGGGCGTAATCTTCGTTTGACTCCTCACCCAGGGTGTTACCCTGGGCTAATGGCTTTATCCCCTTCCAGGGGAATATTTCAAACATGAGGGGCTTGTCAAAATATTAAGTATAATATTATGTTGAATTTCAATTAGATGCTACTCAAATCTTATGTTTACCGGACACCAATAAATGGGAATAAATTATTACCATTTATTTATGACTAAAATACCAGTAGTGGTACTTTTTGTACCAAGGTCTGGTATTTTAAGTACCACTGCTGGTAGAAAAAATACCAGACCTTGGTACGAAACTATTTTCCCTTGATATTTTACTGGTGTTAATTTCAGAAGTAGCGGTGAAATTCACTATTTCCCCTTGAATTTTCATAGTCCCCCCTTTTCACTACTGACAAACTTTTTGCCAAGTAACGAAAAACAATTTATCTGTACGGAAAATTAAATTATCTGTACTGGAAAATTTGGAGGGGAGCAAATCAAAACGGACAGTAGTGTTTGACCACCAATATTCTGCTAAAAAGCGGGTGCACCAATTGGCGCTCCCGCTTTACATAATATATGAAGAGTAGAATGCAAGGTAGAGTTCGTTGCTTAGTGTAGAGACGTTTGCTTATAACACTTCTCTACCAGCAATCTCAAACCTTAACACGCATAAGTACATGACGGTGATTACTCTTCCGCATCCCAACTATAGCCGCAACTCCAATTCTCACTGCTCCAAGAACTCTCGTATTTCTTTGTAGCGGGAGTAGAAGGATTATTACTCACAGGAATGCGGTCACTTGCAGCAATGATTCCCTCATTGCGAAGTTCTACTACGCGAAGTTGAGGTGTCTGATAATTATTTTTTGTCATAATCTAATTCATTTAAGGAACGGTGTTACTTCAACATCACCTTCTTACCATTCACAATGTAAACGCCCTTACCTGGATTAACAATGCGGCGACCTGAAAGGTCATAAACCGTAGTATCCGTAGTTACGGTGGGAAGTTCTTGGATGTCTGTAGTGTCACCTTGACCGTTTAGACGAATACGGATAGTCTGCAACGCCTGAGATGAAACCTTAACGGGAGAACCTGCCAACTGCGTAATATCAAGATAGAAGCGGAAAGGATTGAGCGCTGTGCCGTCTGCCAAGGGAGCCCATGCGCCTTCTGTGCTAATAGCATAGCTACCTTCAAGTTCAGCAGCAGGTTTCTTTACGTAACTACCATTGAGGTCAAACTTAGTATATACAGAAGAGCACGTGAGTTGTGCTTCCTCAGTTTCATAAATGGTTACATCGTTGAGCACAAGTTCAAAGTTCTTTGCGTCGTCAGACTTCGCACGGATAAAGTAAGGATGATTTGCGTGAAGCGTACCCTCGTCAATGAGAATAATTTCCATTTCCAACTCATCAATTTCTCCATCACGATTTCTGTCGTAAGAGTGCATGTCGTTGAAGTATGCCACTTCGTAAGCGTCACTCAATTCGCTCACGGGGATTTCAAAGGGCACGTAAAGCGCATTCCATTCTGTGTTAGGAAGTGTGCGCGAATAAGTAAGCGTACCCACTTCTGCTTCTCTCTGCACCAAATATTCAGGTAATTCACCGTCAATAATGTGGAGGGTTTCCACGTAAGAGGGTTGCGTCTTTCTGGGGATAATGAGGAAAGGGTTATCTTCAGCACGATGTTCCAGACTTGAACCGGAACCGTCAAAGAGCGATTCTTCATTCAGTTGGATATAAACAATGGGCGTGTCGTACGTATCGCTGCCGGTATGCCAATAGAAGGCGTACTCGCAGTTAGGATCATATTCCAATGTCTTAGAAACTACAAAATCATCTTCTAATCTAATTGTTGCACATAGTTCGCCATCCTTGGTCACTGTGTAATATGAATAATTTTGCAGCCTTGATATGCTTTCACAATTGATGTCGCGCAATTCAAGAGTCAGCGTTCCCATAGCAATAGTTGCATCCTTCCATACGGCATAGGCTACAGCGTTCTCTGTGAGTGTCACCACATCGCCTGCCTGATATTCGCTTTCGCCAATGCGCCAGGCTCTGAACTCTTTTCCTTCAGGGGCAAGGAATTCACAAGCGGGCAAAGTGACGTTTACGGTCTTAATTGCCTCGAACGAACCTACGCCACCATTTGCGCTGAATGTCAAAGTATAGGGAGTTGCCCAAACAGCTGTTACCGTAGTGTTTTCAGTCATTGTCACTACTGCATTAGGTTGATATTCTACTTCGGCAATCTTCCAAGCCTTAAACATCTGTCCCTCGGGAGCAGTAAACTCACACTCGGGGAGGGTATAGTCTCCGAGTGTGTAAGTGTTTTCCATTGCTCCGTCACCACCGTTGGCATCAAATGTAACGGCATAAACAGGACGGATAGTGTATACGGTATAAGCATTCAAAGCGTCTGTTACAATCTCTTCACCATAACAGAAACCGCAGTTTTCAGGAAGAATAATCTTAGTTCCGTCAAGGTTTACCGTATTATTACGATTATACACAGTCACTCCTGAGAGATTCGTATGTTCTGAAAGGTCAAGCACACCTGTTCCATATTCAATAGTAGCACTATAACCATTTTCAAAACTACCGCCAGAGATAGTTGTTCTTACAGCTGAATTGATTGATGTCACGCATGTTGCTGCAGTAGTTTCAAAAGTACCACCCAAGATGGTAAGCGTACCTGCCTTGTTTTCAATCGTTGGATGATAAGTACCTCTGTAATTACCACTTGCAATAGTAACATTACTTGCTTCCAATACTTCAACCGCACCTGCACCAATTACATTTACACGTTCGATATAAACCGTTGAACGTTTTGCTAAAACTGCTCTATTCCAATTGTTCCCATTGTGCAAAGTACCAGGTTCGCCAGCCGAACTATCTGTTATTGTCAGATTCGTATCTTCTACATCAAGGACATAGTCATCAGGTGATAACATCAAATGTCCGTTCACATCTAAAGTGAATGTACCAGCCCTTAATCTAAATACGCCTTCAACATCCTTATGCAATTGGATGTAACTTGCATTTCCAGCCATCGCTGCCGCAAAGGCTTCAGTGATTGTTCCCCATGAAGTTTGAGCCAAACTTGAAACGCCCCATGTTGCTTCGCAGGCTGCGATTGTGTGGAAAGGAGTTTCCGTATTTTCAACCCAATTTCCCTCCATCAGCCCTGTAAAAATTGTATTTTCTCCTAATGAAATTAAGAATGAACATTCATCATCGAAAAATCCACTTTTCCAATAGAACGTATATTCACTCTTGGGGTCATATTCACAAACTTGAGTACTATTCTTTCCTGTATCAAAAGTAAGTTCGGCAAAAGCCTCACCATCTTTCTTTACAACAATAGCCCCTTGGTTCCAACCATCGCCATATTCATCGGTGAGAGCAAAGGTGAGTTTAGGCACATAGATTTTACCACAAATGTCGCAAACTCCATCTACATAGTTGTGAGGTTTCTCTTCACTGACAGCGGAATTGTTGGTATATACTTTTTCTGCATCAGTGCATGCAAAGTAACCGTAATACACCTTTTCACCTCCCAAAAGAGGCAAAGCATCAGTTCCTATTGTTTGACCATAAGCTTCACCTAACTTGTAAGCCATCTCACCAGAAGCCATCTGCGCCGCAGTTACAGCTGTGCCCGCAGAAGAAGCGTTTGCTTCATCTGCCAAGTAGAAACAGTTTGTTGCCACACGAACATTCGTAGCAGTCAAGGCGCCATAAGTGGTATAGCAATTGGTCAAAACTGAATAGTTACACTCACCGGCAATACCACCCTTCTGTTGGTGGTCTGTAACGATAGAGAGGGCGCCACTTGAAAATACATTCGTAATAATTGCATCATTGATTTCACCAGCAAGTACACCAGCACGGTAACTATTACCACCAATAATATGGTCACTCTGCACAGTGGCATTAATTACACCCAAATTCTTCAATGTGCCATTAGTTATTCTTGAGAAAAGACCAGCCTCGCTTCCATCAGAAACATGCACATTCAGATTCTTGATCACATGATTGTTACCATCAAAAACACCATAATAATTGTTATCCACATAGGGATTAACTGCCTCATTAAAGTAAGCAATTGGAGTCCACTTACGGTTTTCAAGGTCAATGTCAGCAGTCAAGACCGCGTTAGATCTACGATTGTTATTGTCAGCACTTACATGTGCTGCAAACCAATAGAGTTGCCCCGCATTACCGATTTCATAATAGCCATCGCTATTGCTATCTACAGCAGGTTCGTATGCGCCACACTTCGTGCAAATACCATTTACAAAATTGTGATCACTCTCGCTTGAACATACAGCCTTAATAGTAAATGCGTTCCAGTGTTCTTGTAATTGATAATCCGCTACAGAAGTACTTGGAACATAAATAGGCATGCTTAAGTTCATTGTTGCAAAAGCTTCGTTCCATAACCCAGGAGGAGTTGTTGCCAAACAAGTCAGCGAAGTCAATTTGTTACAATCAAAAAACGCACAACTTTGAATTGTTGTCAAAGTACTCGGCAATATCAAAGATGTAAAAGAGCAATTACGAAATGCCCACTGACCAATTTCTGTAACCCCTTCAGGAATATTGAGTTTTGACAAGTTTCTACAATCAGCAAACGAGTATTCACCAATTCTGGTTACGCCTTCTGATAAATTTACGGTTGTAAGATTTGGGCAAGTATAAAAAGCACTCCAACCTATTGTTTTTACACTGGCAGGGAGAGAGACAACAGTAAGACCATCGCAGAACCCAAACGCATGAGTGCCCAAGGTGGTAACGCCGTTAGGAATAACCACGTCAGCAATTTTACTGCATTCATTAAACGCATAATGACCTACGCTTGTAACCCCTGACTTAATCGTCAACTTGACAATCTCATCTTTGTAAGAGTACCACGGAGCTGTACCCGCTTCAAAATCATACATCACTCCAGTACCTTCAATTACCAATTCGCCATCAGTAAGTGACCAAGTAAGGTTATCTCCGCAAGAATTATTTGTTGAAGTTTCTATGCGCATGCTGAGTTTCTCCACGTCAACTGCTGTAACTTTAGAACCAGGAAGGTAAGCAGTCATCGCAGAAAGTTCAAACCGTGAATCAGCATCCAAATCCGCCTTGACAAAGAATTCAGCATCTGCATCAGTTCCCAAGACGAATGCAGGACCTTCAATAGTAGTGTCAACAGCTCTGCCATCAAGTAAATTTGCAGACCAGTCAGAAGACGCAGTAGCTCCAAGTGTCAAGGTCTGCTCACCCTCACCTATCAGAATTGCCCCCGAATTGGCAGCAATATCTGTCTTTTCAACAAGAATCATAACATCGTCCTCAACACGTTCTACAGCATAAGCTCTAACGGATGCGGGCAACGTCACACCAGTAGGAGAGTAAAATGTGAGATAACCACTTGCGGGAAAGGTCACGGAAACTTCCATTTGTCCCCAAGCCCCAATGGAAACCATCATCGCCACAAAGGCGAGAAGGAATGATTTTAATGTGTGTTTCATAATAATATATAATTAGGTTGATTATTTCCATTACAGAAAATGACAAGTACCTTGCAAGTAGAGTTTACACTCCACCTGCAAGGTACTTGTCATCTATATTTACGTCAAAATACTCGTTCTTGTTTCAAGAACGGAAGCATTTAAGATATTACTTGCTTGCTTGCTTGCTTGCTTGCTTGCTTGCTTGCTTGCTTGCTTGCTTGCTTGCTTGCTTGCTTGCTTGCTTGCTAACAAAATAATCCGAACCACCAAATAAATCGGCAGTTTCTTTCAGATTATTTGCAGTATAACAAGCAGGAAACGTCATCTTGAAATATTTCGTTATTAACTATCAAAGGGTAATAAAAGAGCACCCTATATCACGATGCAAAGTTACGTCTTTTTCGCAGAACACAATAGTCACGAAATAAAAAGAAGGGGGTACACACTGTTGATTGACGAAAATTAAACGTTCGCCCTCGTGCGTTGCCTAAATCACGTGAATGCCCTGCTCTTCACAGAGTTTCAATCCGAGGTCCTTGAGTTTGAACTTCTGAATCTTACCACTGCCTGTCATGGGGAATTCTGTGATGAAGAAGATGTAGCGAGGGATTTTGTAACGCGCAATCTTACCTGTGCAGAACTCACGTACGTCAAGGTCGGTCATCTCTACGCCTTCGTGAAGAATGATAAAGGCGCCGACTTCTTCACCATAGCGTTTTGAAGGAATACCTGCCACTTGCACGTCCTTAATCCCCTCCATTTTATAAAGGAATTCCTCAATCTCACGTGGATAAATATTTTCACCGCCACGGATAATCATGTCTTTGATGCGCCCTGTGATGCGGAAATTGCCGTCTGGGTCTTTCACACCGAGGTCACCGGAATGGAGGAAACCATTAGCGTCAATAACTTCGGCAGTTGCCTCGGGATTTTTATAATATCCCTTCATCGTGTTGTAGCCTCGGTTACACATTTCACCCTGTACGCCTACGGGGCATTCTTCTCCCGTTTCGGGGTCAATAACTTTGACTTCGGTGTATTCAAATTCGCGTCCGACAGTAGTGCAACGCACTTCAAAGGGATCATCAATACGTGTATGCGTCATGCCAGGCGAAGCTTCTGTCAATCCATACACACTCGTGACGCGCATGAACATTTTTTCTTCCACCTGACGCATAAGTTCGATAGGACAAAGCGCACCCGCCATAATACCTGTGCGGAGGCTTGACATATCAAACATGGGGAACATCGGGTGATTCATTTCCGCGATGAACATAGTGGGGACACCGTAAAGCGCAGTACATCTTTCCTTATGGATTGAGGCTAACACAACAAGGGGGTCGAAGCGCTCTACCATAACTTGCGTACAACCGTGCGTCAAGCAGTTCATCGTGGCGAGCACTACGCCAAAGCAGTGGAAGAGGGGTACACAGACGCAGAGTTTATCGTCTTGTGTGAACTTCATGTGCTCACCCGTGAGGTAGCCATTGTTACTGATGCTGTGGTGTGTGAGCATAACGCCCTTGGGGAAGCCTGTTGTTCCCGAGGTATATTGCATGTTTACCACATCGTGACACGTTACTTTCTGCTTTGCTACGGCAAGTTCCTCGTCATCAATATTGCTGCCGAGGAGTAAGATTTCTGCGGTGTTATACATGCCGCGGTATTTCTCCTGCCCGATATAGATGACGTTCTTCATCTGAGGCAGCGTCTTGCTCTTGAGATAGCCGCGTTGGCAAGTGCGGAGTTCGGGAAGAATATCGTAAACCATGTTCACAAAATCGTCACTTCCGCGGTCGCCATTCACAATGCAGAGCGTGTGCATGTCAGAGTTCTGACACACATATTCTAATTCCGCACGCTTGTAGTTTGTGTTTACCGTTACGGCAACGGCACCAATTTTGGCGCAGGCATAAAGGAAGGTCAACCAGTCGGGAACATTTCCCGCCCAAATACCTACGTGCGTGCCTTTCTCCACACCAATGGAGAGCAAGCCCTTTGCCATGTTATCGACACGCTCATTAAACTGCTTCCAAGTGAAGCGCAAATTGCGGTCGGAGTAAACAATATATTCTTTGTCCGGCGTAGTGGCAGCCCAATGCTCCACCCATTCGCCGAGAGTTCTGTTGAAGAGAGTCATGTTAGTTTAGTTTGAGGTTGTGAGGTTATGAGGTTGTAAGGTTGTGAGGGGTTATCCAGTCTGAATAAACCATTGGATATTTAAGTCACCGCCTAACCGGACGGTCCTAAAAACCTAATAACCTTAAAGCGGAGCGACCTTATAACCTAAATCGGCGTATACACCACCGCCAAAATCTTTGCCGCCTGTCCTTCAAAACCATGAACGTGGTGAGGCACAATGCAGTCGTAATAAATGGTGTCGCCAGCCTCAATGACGTACTTCTTCTTGCCGTGCGCCACTTCCACAGTGCCTTCCATTACGAAGATAAACTCTTCGCCTTCGTGAGAAGAAAGGACGTAGTCAAGGTTCTCCGTGTTGTCAATGTCAATGATAAAGGGTTCCATGTGGCGGTCTGCCTTTGACTTTGACAAGGCACGGTAGTGCATGTGCGTACGTGCATCCATGGAGTTGTTGGAGAAACTGATGGTGTCGCTCGTTTCTTGCTTGCGACACACAACGGCACCGTGGTCGTCCTGATCGTCTAAGAAGGTGCCGAGGCGCACACCCAAGGCACGGGCTATCTTAATCAGTGGCGCCAATGAGGGGATGTCAATATTCTCTTCAATACGCGCAATCTGCTCTTCCGCCAACCCCGTGCGCTCAGCGAGTTCTGCCACACTGATTTCGCGGGTTTCACGAAGCGCTTTAATCTTTGCGCCAACAATCTTTGTGCTATCCATAGTTTTGTGTTTATAAAGTAAACGAGTAAACAAGCAAACGAGTACACGAGAAAGTTACAGATGAGAAATGAGCAGTTATCTTACAAATCATCTTGTTTACTTGTCTACTAAAAGTTATCTTATTGTGTTATTCTGTTAAGAGAATAGCAAAAGTACAAATAATTTGTTAATGACCTAGTATTTTTGACAATAAAAAAGGCACATCCCAAGGATGCGCCTAATTTTATACCTAAAGAAGAGTTTCAATAGCGTTTGTTGTAGCCCGAATGGAGTCTCCAATTACGGATAATACCACGGAGCAAGAGACTATAGGGTTGATAGAAGAAGCATCCTACGATTATCATATACACCATGTTGTATAAAAATTTCAAGAAGTCCTCATCTTCATTTTTGAAATAAATTGGATCTAATATAAACATCGTTTTTACCCATACATAACATGCCATGGCGCCCAATAGAAATATTGCGACGAGATAAAAACAGAGGTGCTGTTTATTCTTAATAGCGACTCCTTGAAGAAGCGTGGTCGTGCCCATTTTCAGAAATGCTACGACTATCCCCAAAAGCAGACAGATGATACCAAATACTATTTCAACCCCTCCCCCTTCGTAAAAATATCGGCACAAGCCTCCAAATATGCAGAAGATGCACATCACTATGATGAAACTGTCCGTGGGATGCTGCTCACCATAAGTACGTATTCTCAATCTTAATCGATGCACTTTTCCTCCTCTTGCCATATTGTTTATTTTGACTGTGGGTAATGTGGATAAAAAAGGAAAGGCGCACATTGCCGTACGCCTTCCATGAGATTCCCATGCGGGATTACTTTGTCAAGTATTCAGTGACGTTCTTCTCAATGCGTGCAGCGAGGTCTTCGCCATCTTCCTTTACGAATGCTTCGCCGGTGATGCGTTCGTAGAGTTCCATGTAACGCTCAGAGATGCTCTTTACGATTTCAGCAGTCATTTCGGGCACCTGTTGGCCTTCCTTACCCTGGAAACCGTTGTCCATCAACCATTCGCGTACAAATTCCTTAGAAAGTTGCTTCTGGGGTTCGCCAGCTTCGAAGCGTTCCTGATAACCTTCAGCATAGAAGTAACGGCTTGAGTCGGGCGTGTGAATTTCGTCCATGAGGTAGATTGTACCGTTGTGCTTACCAAATTCATACTTGGTGTCCACGAGAATCAATCCGCGCTCAGCAGCGATTTCAGAACCGCGCTGGAAAAGAGCGAGGGTGTACTTCTCAAGGAGTTCGTATTCCTCGGGAGTAGCCAAACCCTGTGCCAAAATTTCTTCCTTAGAAATATCAGCATCGTGCTCACCGATTTCCGCCTTCGTAGTGGGCGTGATAATGGGTGTGGGGAACTTCTGATTTTCCTTCATGCCTTCAGGAAGACGCACGCCGCAGATTTCGCGCACACCGCTCTTGTAAGCACGCCAAGCCGAACCGCAGAGGTAGCCACGCACAATCATTTCAACGGCAAAGCCTTCGCAACGAACGCCTACCGTTACCATGGGGTCGGGAGTAGCCATCTTCCAGTTGGGGCAAATGTCTGCAGTGGCGTCAAGGAACTTTGCAGCAATCTGATTCAACATCTGGCCCTTGTAAGGAATACCTTCGGGAAGCACTACGTCGAACGCAGAAATTCTGTCACTTGCTACCATCACCAACTTATCGCCTACGCTATATACGTCGCGAACTTTACCGTGATACACTGCTGTCTGACCAGGGAAATTAAAGTCTGTCTTTGTTAATGCACTCATAATTGTTGAGGTTATAAGGTTTTGAGATTTTGAAATCGTAAGGTTTTGAGGGTTTAAGGAGTAAGAAGGGTTTCGGGGGGGAGAGTCTCTATATTGTCTATAGCACCTATAGTATCTATAGCATCTAAAATTTCTATTTATTCTGTTCCGCCTCCTCAGTTGCACGATGTTGCTTGCTTTCCTGTTCGTAGGCTTCAACAATGCGGGTCACTAATTTGTGACGCACAATGTCGCGCTTGTCCATTTCGATAAAGGCAATGCCACTGACGTCCTTCAGGATGCGCTGTGCTTCAATGAGTCCGGATTTCTGTGAAGGCGGAAGGTCAATCTGCGTGCGGTCGCCCGTAACTATCATCTTGGTATTCCAACCCATGCGGGTGAGGAACATTTTGATTTGTGCGGAACTCGTATTCTGTGCTTCGTCAAGGATAACAACAGCATCGTTCAAAGTGCGTCCACGCATAAAGGCGAGCGGTGCGATTTGGATGATGTTGCTCTCCATGTACTCCTGCAGTTTTGCTGCGGGAATCATCTCTTGAAGGGCATCGTAGAGGGGTTGCAAATAAGGGTCAATTTTATCCTTCATGTCGCCAGGAAGGAATCCGAGTTTCTCACCGGCTTCTACGGCAGGGCGACTGAGGATAATTTTTTTCACCTCCTTATTCTTCAACGCACGCACGGCAAGGGCGATGGCGGTGTAAGTCTTACCCGACCCCGCAGGACCGATGGCGAAGAGCATATCGTGCTTGGCATAAGCCTCAACCAAGCGACGCTGATTCTCGGAGCGCGCCGTAATGGGTTTGCCTCCCGTGCTGTAAACAATCACACCCTCTTGGTGTTGCTTCTGGGTCTTACCGCGCTTAATGATATTGAGAATGTCTTCCTCCGTGAGTTGGTTGAACTTCACACAATGCGCTTCCAACAAGCGGAAGAGGTCCTCAAAGTCTGCCATCTCCTCTTCGGAGCACATCACTTTGACGACATTATCGCGCGCAACGATACGCAATTTCGGGCAAAGCGCCTTCAGCATGCGCAGGTTGGCATTGTTTGCCCCGTAAAAAATAACGGGGTCGGCCTCTTCAAGAATAAAATGTTTTTCAATCACACTGCAAATTTAAACATTCCTATGATATATTTTTAGTAATTTTGTGGGGAATTACGAATCAGACCTATGCCCTTACCCATAAAAGTCAAAAAAATACACTTTATCGCCCTCTTCTTTATCACTGTGGGGGCGCTCTTTGTCGTGCGCTTGGTGCATCCCGAATTCACGATTGTCGTTTCTGAAGGAGCAGACGCGGAACTCCTTGCCGACGCTGAACTTGTAGAGAACAGCGATTCGCTATCCTTAAGCAACGAAAGTTTCTCTGAAGAAGTGGGCGATGAAGAAAGCGCAGTCGACACATCGGATAGCCTACAGGCACCACAACTCACTGACCCTGTCGCTACGGACCATATTCTGCGCCACAGCAAAAAGGTGGATGCCCTCTATCAACAAGCCAGAGCGGACTTAAAACTTGTCGACTATCGCGGACGTCCTGTAAAGAATAAGATTAAGGGTGTAAGCAGTTATGTGCGTGTGTTTAACGACCTCAATGACGTGCAAATCGCTACGGCATCAAGGGTGGGCATTGATCGCATTGCTGATCGCGAAGCAGCGTCTGCAAGTACTGACAGTTTGGTATTCGTGGGCAACAGTCCTTATTACAACGTCAAGGAACTCACCCACTCTATCCCCTACCTCGTGCCCCGCGCTGCTGTTTGCTTGGAAGAAATTGCTCGAGCTTTTATGGACTCATGTGTGGTAAAGGGACTACCGATGCACAAGGTGGTACTCACATCTGTGCTCCGTACGGAAGCGGACGTTAAAAGGTTAAGACGCGTGAATGTTAATGCCAGTAAGAACAGTTGTCATCAGCATGGCACGACTTTCGACATTAGTTACAACCACTTTGTCATGGTGCAAGACCCCAACGCTACACCTAAAAAGGAAATCCCCTCGAACAAATTGAAACGTATCTTGGCTGAGGTTTTGGAGGACCAACGCAATTTGGGCACCTGCTATGTGAAATACGAATACCGCCGTAGCGCTTGCTTCCACATTACAGCAAGATAATAGTTGGAGAAGATTTTTAATTATTGCTGTCCGGTAAAATTTGTCTCTTTATTTTAGAGAACACGAATTGCACGAATAACACGAACCGAAGGTCGCGCAAGTCAATCCTTGCGGGGTGTTATCTTTGCTTATCGCATACGAATTGCACGAATACCATCCGG
>JAZTYI010000104.1:0-6079 GCA_045636885.1 Alloprevotella sp. | reverse complement strand
TGTTACCCTGGGCTAATGGCTTTATCCCCTTCCAGGGGAATATTTCAAACATGAGGGGCTTGTCAAAATATTCAGTATAATATTATGTTGAATTTCAATTAGATGCTACTCAAATCTTATGTTTACCGGACACCAATATTTATTTTTACAATTTTGAACACCCTACCTACGGGGGCATTACGAAAGTGATTTACAAGATTTTCTACATTGCCTAAATACAAACAAAACAGTGCCGTAACGTGCTTGCTGAGGGTTTTGTTATTTAGAAGCAATAATTTCAAAGTAACCACTAATAGCACGAATGAACACTAATGCCATGCGGGATTTTCTCTCCGAATGGCATTCGTGTTCATTGACTTGCGCGACCTTCGGTTCGTGTTCATTAGTGGCTAAAATAAAAGAGGTGTGTCAAAGCAATTTTGACACACCTCTTTATGGTTATAATAAGTTGCATACGAGCAAATTAGTACGCCACTCTGTGGGGGAAGGGTTGCTTCTTCGCCTTAGCACTGCGTGCGGGAGCGGGAGCGACGTTGTCACGCATCACCTTCGGACCGGGAACGTAAGGACTGCGCATCAAGATGTAGCGAATGCGTTCGCACTGCTGCGGTGTAAGTGTGTTCAAGTAACTTACGGCATAGTCCATGATGTTTGTAGAAGTAAACTTTTCGCCCTTGGTATACATTGAAGTCGTTTCGCTCACCGTGCGTTCCGCCAACTGCGCCACCAATTCGGGTGTGAACACGCCCCCTGCGGGGTAGTTGCTCAACAAATGTTGGTCGTACTTGCTCTTATTATACGTAGGAGTATCCTCACAGAAGTCCGTGTCAATATCGCAGTCGCGACTATACGTTACGGGGTCTTCTCCAAAAGCATGGCGCAGACCTAAGAAGTGAGAAATCTCGTGGCAGAGTGTACCCACAATTTCCGACGTCTTGTAACTTTCAGGTTCGAAGTCGTAGATATACGTAGAGTTTACATACACACAGTGGGGGTAGTCCAACTCGCTCACAGGGCGCATCTCCATCAATTTGGGCATACCCGCAAGTGTGTCGGGGTGGAGCGTGTAGGGGAATGAAGAAATACCGAGTACGGCATCATTCTTCTCTCTGAACAAGCAGATGTTCAAGTACTTCGTGGGGTCCCACATAAAGGTTTCTGCCTGCTTTGTGCCCTCAGTGGCACTTCTCAAGGTGAAGTCTACGTTGTTCAAGAAATCCGAACTGTTGAGCGTAGCGATTTTCAACTTTTGGCGGTCCACACCGGGTTCTGCCAACACGTTTCCTTCGGGGTCCACCTCAGCCATCTTAAATCGCAATTTGAGGTCCACACCACAATTTGCAAATCTGCGGTTGATGGCATCGAGCACATTTGCCAAGTGTCCTTCTCTAACATACTCTGTAGGAATGTTTTGAGAAGAGTAGAACACGTGGAACACCACAGGGATTTCGTATTCCGTAGCGTCTGTAGCATAAGGTGTGTTATACGTCACAATGCTATCAAGGGCTTCGTAAGGGAATACGGATTTAGAACCATCTTTCATGTATAAAATGACTCCCTGCGACCATACTACTGTGGGCAACACATACAGCACACAGAGCAAGGCAAACTTGTTGAATAAAATCTTTGTCATTACTTCTTTATGAACTTATAGGTTAAGGTTTCTGTTTGAATAAGGTATACGCCCTTGGGTAATTGTGTGGTGCTTACCACCACTGCTCCGTCAGCCCCAATGTTGCTTGCCGACACGAGCACACCGTTGAGCGAATAAATGCGCACCTGCGTGCCTTCCTTACACCCCTGAAGGGCAATGTCGCCACGCTTGATCTCAATCTGAGGTTGCACCAAGGGATTGCCGATGCTTGAGGGTTGTGGGGGCGTTGTTTCGATGGTGAATTTGTGTACCACACCGTTCGCATACTCCACGTCTTCCTCACTCGTACGCACTACGAGTTGGTCACCCTCAAAGGTCACAACGGGGCGCTCGTTAAAGGCATAGGCATTGATACCCCCATCGTGAAGCCATACGGTGAAATATAAAGTCGACGTATCGACTTCACTGCTAAACACTTGTGTTGCACGCCCCTCAGTGCTCCATCCCAAGCAGAGCATAAGGGTGCAAAACAATACTGAAAAATGTTTCATGACTGATAAATAATATTTTAAGCGTCGCAAAGGTACTCACTTTTTTGGAAATGAAGACGCTGTGGGGGAAATATCTTAGGGAACGGTTAAGGTTTAATATAGTGAGGAGGTGAATTTAGTGAGTAGTGAGTAGAGAGTAGTGAGGAGTCCATGCGGAATGAAGGTCCGGACGGCAGTTGTACTCTGTTCTCTGTACTCTGTACTCTGTACTCTATAGTTGTACCCCGTTCTTCACCTTTTTTATATTATATCATAGGTGATTATCCACCGAAAGTTTGTATTTTTGCGTCGTAAAAACTAACTATAGACTATGCAACTACCCTTTCTTACCGCCGAAGAGGCGGCTGCATACATCCAACATGGTGATATCTTGGGTATCGGAGGCTTTGGTCCTGCGGGTTCTCCCAAGATGATACCCCCTGCTATTGCGAAGCGCGCGATGGCGGAGCATGAGGCGGGACGTCCCTTTAAGGTGGATGTGATTACAGGGGCTTCTATCGGCGCAAGTTGCGACGGAGCCCTGACCTTGGCGGATGCCATCGACCGCCGTATGCCCTTTAGCGTAAACACCGACCTGCGTCGTGCGTTTAATGCGGGAAAAGTGCGTTACACTGACCTCAACCTCTCCGACAATGCTACTCACCTGCGTCAGGGCATGACGGGACCCATTACCTGGGGCATCATCGAGGCCATCGATGTGCAGAAGATCTGCGGTAAAATCCGCATTTACCCCACCGCCGGTATTGGTATCGCACCCACAGTGTGCCGCTTAGCGGAGAAGGGCGTGTTTATTGAGTGGAACATGTGGCACTCCTCCAGTCTCATAGGTCTCCACGACATTTATGAGATTGAAGACCCCTGGAACCGCCGCACGGTGGGCATCAACAGCATTACCGACCGCATTGGTAAACCTTATATTGAAATTGAAGAGTCGCGCATCAAGGGCATCATCCGTTGCAACACGCAGGATGAGTCACGCACAATGCTCCCCGGCAGTGCTGAGACCGACATCATCGGTAAGAACGTGGCCGACTTCCTCGTGTGGAACATGCACAAGGGCTACATCTTCCGCGATAAGTTGATCATGCAGTCGGGTGTCGGTTCTGGTGCCAACGCTGTGCTTGGTGCGCTTGGCGAATGCAAGGAAGTGCCCAACTTCAGCATCTACACCGAGGTGTTTCAGGAAGAACCCATGCGCCTCCTGCTTGAAGAGCGCGTGACAGAGGCTTCTACGGGCGCCTTGACCATTAGTCCTGAGAAGTTGAAGGAACTCACCGACAACATCCAGTACTTCCGCGACCGCCTGATTATTCGCCCTTCAGAAATTTCCAACTGCCCCGAAATCATCGCCCGACTCGGCATCTGCGCCCTCAATACAGCGATTGAGGTAGATATTTACGGTCACGTCAACTCTACGAAGATCTGTGGCACCAAGATGATGAACGGCGTGGGTGGTTCGTGTGACTACACCTGCAACTCCATGCTCTCCACCTTCACCTGCACCTCCACGCAAAAGGGTGGCACCATCTCGAGCATCGTGCCCTTCTGCTCACACATCGACCACACGGAGCACTACGTAGATGCCATCGTGACGGAATACGGCGTGGCAGACCTCCGCAATAAGTGTGCCACCGAAAAGGCAGAAGCACTCATTGCCATCGCTCACCCCGACTACCGTCCCATCCTGCGCGACTACATGCGCCTGGCACAGCAAAAGGGTGGACACACGCCCCACATGCTCACCGCCGCCTTCGCCATGCACGACACCTACATCCGTAAGGGCGACATGCGCCTGGTGGATTGGAGCGAATATATTAAATAAGGTTTTAGGTCGCTTCGCTTTAAGGTTATAAGTTTTTAGGACTATCCAGACCATATGGAACCTCGCAACCTTATAACCTCGCAACCTCACAACCTCACAACCTTATAACCTAATAACCTCTTAACCTAATAACCTCTTAACCTCAAACCCTCATAACCTCAACCTATATGAACATCAAATCTCTCCTCCTCCTTGCCCTTGCGGCAGGAACCCTTGCTTCTTGTAGCAAGATGGGTGCACTCACTTCCGACAATTTCACGGTTGTTCCCTCTCCTCTTGAAGCAGTGGCAAATGAAGTGCCTGTAACGATCAACGGTCGCTTCCCTGAAAAATATATGAACAAGAAGGCTGAAGTGACAGTCATCCCTGTGCTCCGCTTTGCGGGTAAGGAAGTGATGGGGCAACCCGCATCTTTCCAGGGTGAAAAGGTGATTGGCAACAATCAGGAAATCTCTTACCGCCTTGGGGGTAACTACGTGATGCGTGTGGCCTTCCCCTATGACCCCGACATGATTCAGAGCGAACTCTACCTTGCTTTCGACGCTCGTAAGGGCAACAAGACTTACAGTGTCCCCGACGTACTCGTGGCTAAGGGTGTGCTCTCTACTTCTGCCCTCCTCAAGCGTACCATGACCGAAACACAGGGCGCTGCTTCAGGCGATGCCTATCAGTATATGGTCAACCAGTCGCAGAAGTCGCAGATTAAGTACCTCATCAACCAGTCAAAGGTGCGCCTGAGCGAACTCAGCACGCCCTCAATCAAGGAATTCGTACGTGTGCTCCGCGAAATCAAGGAAGACCAGCGCGGATTCGCCCTCGATGGTATTGAAGTCATGGCGTATGCATCACCCGATGGTAAGCAGGCACTCAACGAGCGACTCGCACGTGCACGCCAACTTTCGTCGTCCAACTTCATCTCTGACGAATTGGAGAAACTCGAACTCATCTCGCCCATCGCTACACGCTACACGGCAGAAGACTGGGAAGGCTTCCAGGAACTCGTAGCGGCTTCTAACATCCAGGACAAGGAAATCATCCTCCGCGTCCTCTCTATGTACGAAGACCCCGAAGAACGCGAACGTCAGATTAAGAACATCTCAGCGGCTTACACCGAACTCATCGACGAAATCCTTCCCGAACTCCGTCGCGCACGCATCACCTTGAACTATGTGCTCATCGGTCGCACAGACGATGAAATCCTTCAGCAACTCTCGGCTGACGCTTCAAAACTCAGCGTTGAAGAACTCCTCTACGTCGCTACGTTCGACGAAACAGCAAGTCAGCAGAAGGACATCTATACAAAGACCGTACAGCTCTATCCCAACGACTACCGTGCGTACAACAACCTCGGTCTTATCGCGCAGATGAGTGGCAACCTTGCTGAGGCGAAGGGATGGTTTGAAAAGGCGGCTGCCCTCAACAGTGCTGCTCCTGAGGTGAACGCCAACCTCGCCCTCGTGGCACTTGCCGAAGGCGACAATGCTACCGCTGAATCTTACCTCGGTCGTGCTTCTGAAGCCGACAACTATGGCGACCTCCTCGCTGCACTTCAGGTGAGCAAGGGCAACTACGCTGCGGCAGCAACAAATGCGAAGAACGGTAAGAGCAACACTGCTGCGCTCGCACTCCTCCTCAACAAGGATTACGCTACAGCACTCACCGTGCTCAACCTCATGCCCCGCAAGACCGCTACTACCGACTACCTCATGGCCGTTTGCTACGCACGCCAAAACCGCGTAGACGCTACAACAACAGCACTCGCCTCTGCCTTCGCAAAGGATCCTTCCCTCAAGCAGCGCGCAGCAAAGGACCTCGAATTCACCAAGATGGCAAACAAGAGCGCCTTCAAGGCATTGTTTGAATAAAGGTGAGGGATATAAATTCTCGCTGATTATAAATTATGACTTCTATACCAAAAACCTTCGCCCATCGGGCGAAGTTTTTTTTTGTATAGTGGTGGCGGTGTTTTTTTAGTGAGTAGAGAGGAGTGAGGAGTGAGTAGTCCATGCGGAGGTGAAGGGCGAGGAGTGAGTTCCGGACGGCGCTCTCCCCCTGTTTATAGGGGGAGGGGACCAGCTCTGCTGGTGAGGGGGTGCAAAAAAAGTGAGGAGT
>JAZTYI010000103.1:0-11479 GCA_045636885.1 Alloprevotella sp. | reverse complement strand
ATACAATGATTCGCTTGGGCTTATGAAGCATCACGCAAAGAAGGGTACAGATGCCTGTAGGTCCCGCACCTATAATCAATACGGTATCGTCATTTGTTATTTCAGAGATGCGAGCTGCCCAAAAGCCAGTGGCCAAGACATCGCCCACGAACAAAGCCTGTTCATCAGTCACACTATCGGAAATGCGGTTCAGTCCTTGATTTGCTAAAGGAACTCGCACGTATTCCGTCTGTCCTCCATCAATGCGACATCCCAATGCCCAACCACCATTCGGGTCGGTGCAATTATTTACGTAGCCATTCTTACAGAAGAAACATTCTCCACAAAAGGTTTCTACGTTTACGATTACTCTATCGCCTGGTTTGACATTAATAACATCCGCGCCAACTTCTTCAACCACTCCCACCATTTCGTGACCAACGGTAATTCCCGGAACGGCACGAGGCACGCTTCCGTGCTTGATATGCAGGTCGCTTGAACAGATGCTACTCATCGTCACACGGACAATGGCATCGGTAGGTTCAATGAGCACAGGTTTCGGTTTCTCCAACAAAGCGAGTTTTCCTTTTTCAATGTATGTGTATGCTAACATAGTAGAGTATTCAAACATTACATAAACATTTATAATGCAAATCTACTCATTTTTTTGTGACTGAATATTCCAGTAAAAAAATATGATCCTTTAAAAAGTCGTTTTTAACCTTTCTTACATCTTGTCCGCTAACGTACTTTCCCATGTTTTAAGGAGGGTTATACTATTGTCAACGCATTTAGTTGCAACTTTTGGAAATAATAAACGAGAGAAAATCGTATTTTTGCACTGAGTAAAAAAGTGATTTTCTGGATAGAGAACTCTATTTCCCTATAACTCGTCTAAAAAGAGTACGCTAAAATGGTATAATTGCGGATTTACAACCGCACAAAACGTATTAGACACCACTCTTATTGCCCTCACACTAAGCAGCGAGTCACACAGAAAAAAACATTATGGTTAAGGTTGTCGTGAACCTTATAAATCAACAAGACCAATAACTATGGATACCCCCCAACTCAACGATCACAACAAGGCGGAATATCTGCCCATGCACACTGCTGAACATATTTTAAACCAAACAATGGTGCGCCGCTACGGATGTCCGCGCTCGCGCAATGCGCATATCGAGCGTAAGAAGTCGAAGGTGAGTTACGAACTCCCCACGTGTCCTTCAGAGGCTGAGGTGCAGGAGATTGTGGACAAAGTAAACGAAGTTATCCAATCGGCTTTGCCCGTCACGGTAGAATATGTCACGCTGGAGAATGTACCTGCTGAAGTGAGTCTGGAGAAGTTGCCCTCCGATGCCTCTGACACCATCCGCCTTGTGCGTATTGGCGACTACGACGTCTGTGCTTGCATCGGCGCGCACGTAACAAACACTTCGGAGATTGGAACGTTCACACTTCTCGGTACGAACTGGGACGAGGAGAAGAAGTCCTTCCGCATTCGCTTTAAGTTGTCGTAAAAAACAGAAAGGGATATATTGAAAATTAACTGGGAGATAATTTGAATTATGTGCCGAATAATTTGAATTATCTCCCAGTTCGTTTTTACTATAGTAAGTTGGGTCGAAAATCATCGGCGTTGAGGGTAGATATTCTCCAATTTTCTTCGCCCGTCCCACCATTTTTTTCTAACTTTGCCGAGAATATCAGAAACTAAAATACAAAAATAGATTATGCTTACCATTAAACAAATATTGGACGACAAGGAAGCCGTGATTCGCGGCTTGGAAAAGAAGCATTTTGCAGGTGCTGCTGAGGCTATTGAGAAGGTGCTTGAAATCAACAATCGCCGTAAGAATGCGCAGACAGAACTTGATGCCCTTTTGGCTCAGGTGAACGTGCTCTCAAAGAGCATCGGTGGCTTGATGAAGGAAGGTAAAAAGGACGAAGCTGAAGCTGCTAAGCAGCAGGTTGCTGCTATTAAGGAACAGGCAAAGGCGCTTGAAGCGTCTATGGCTGAGGCTGCGGAACAGCTTAAACTCCAACTCTACACCATCCCCAACTTGCCCTATGCAGAAGTGCCCGAAGGTCGTACTGCCGAAGATAATGTTGTGGTAAAGACTGGTGGTCCCGCTGTTGACGAAACAGCTGCTCCCAATCCAGATATGCTTCCCCACTGGGAACTCGCAAAGAAGTACAATCTCATCGACTTCGACCTTGGTGTGAAGATTACAGGTGCTGGTTTCCCCGTTTATATCGGTCAGGGTGCTCAGTTGCAGCGTGCGTTGATTAACTTCTTCCTTGATGAAGCGCGCAAGTCGGGTTACACCGAAGTGATGCCCCCCACGGTGGTGAATGCTGCTTCAGGTTACGGCACAGGTCAGTTGCCCGATAAGGAAGGTCAGATGTATCATTGCGTGGCAGACGACCTCTACTTGATTCCTACAGCAGAAGTGCCCGTTACAAATATCTACCGCGATGTGATTCTCAACGAAAAGGAATTGCCCATCAAGAATTGTGCTTACACACAGTGCTTCCGCCGTGAAGCAGGTTCTTATGGTAAGGACGTGCGCGGTTTGAACCGTCTCCACGAATTCTCAAAGATTGAAATCGTACGCATCGACACTCCCGAACACTCAGCAGAGAGCCACAAGGAAATGTTGGCACATGTAGAAGGTTTGCTTCAGAAGTTGGAATTGCCTTACCGCATTCTTCACCTCTGTGGTGGTGATATGTCGTTCACGGCAGCTACTTGCTTTGACTTCGAAGTATATTCTGAAGCACAGCAGCGCTGGTTGGAAGTAAGTTCAGTTTCTAACTTCGACGCTTATCAGGCAAACCGCCTCCAGTGTCGCTACCGCAATGCAGACAAGAAGATTCAGCTTTGCCACACGCTCAACGGTTCTGCACTCGCACTCCCCCGTATTGTAGCGGCTTTGCTTGAAGACCACCAAACTCCCGAAGGTATTCGCATTCCTAAGGCGTTGCAGCCTTATATGGGCGGGGCGGAGTATATTAAGTAAGGTCATAAGGTTATAAGGTCGCTCCGCTTTTAGGTTTTAAGAACCATGCGGACGGTGTAGGTCTTCACAATCCTTTAACCTCATAACCACAAATAAGGTTAAAAGGTAACTTCGCTTTTAGGTTTTAAGAACCATGCGAACAGTGTAGGTCTCATAACCTAATAACCTTTAACCTCATAACCACAAATAAGGTTATAAGGTAACTTCGCTTTTAGGTTTTAAGAACCGTGCGGATTGAGATATAACCAACTTCACAGTCTGGATAGCTCCTTATAACCTTACAACCTCACCCCCTTATAACCTCAAATAGTTATGCCTCGACTGCTTTCTATTGACTATGGCAAGAAGCGCACGGGTATTGCGGTGAGCGATCCGCTCCAACTTATTGCTAACGGACTCTGTACGGTAGAGACGAAGGAGTTGCTTCGCTTCTTGACGGATTATTGCAAGAAGGAAGAGGTGGAACGCTTCATTATCGGACTCCCTACGCAACCCAACGGACAACCCTCCGAAAATCAGCAGCGCGTGCGTTGCTTTGCCGGAGAATTGCGTAAGGCGCTTCCCAATATCCCCATTGACTTCTACGACGAACGCTTCACCTCCGTGCTTGCCCACCAAGCAATGATTGACGGCGGACTCGGCATGAAGCGCCGCCGTGACAAAGCGTTGGTAGATGAAATCTCTGCCACAATTATCCTGCAAGATTTTATGCAAAGCAAAAGTTGTTAAATGAGAAATCAGAAATGAGAAATACCATGCGGAACTATAGTTCCTGCCTTTCTCCTTTCTCCTTTCTCCTTTCCAAATTTCTCTTATGATTCTCCCCATCTACACCTACGGTCAACCCGTATTGCGCAAGCAATGTGAGGACTTTGACCCCGAAACATACCCCGAACTTCAGCAGCTCATTGAGAATATGTATGAAACGATGAAGCGCTCTGAAGGCGTCGGTCTTGCTGCTCCTCAAATTGGTAAGGCTATCCGTCTTGCCGTAATTGGTTTGGACGACCTTAAGGAAGACCACCCCGAATACGAAGGTTATCTTCATGCCTTTATCAATCCGCACATCGTTGAAGTGGACGATTCTGAAATGGTCAGCATGGAAGAAGGATGCCTTTCCCTTCCCGGCATTCACGAACCCGTGAAGCGTCCCGCCCGTATCCGCGTGAAGTGGTTAGACGAAAACCTCCAACCTCACGACGAATGGGTAGAAGGTTTCCTTGCTCGCGTCATGCAACACGAATTTGACCACCTCGACGGAAAAGTCTTCACCGACCGCATTGCTCCCCTCCGCAAGCAAATGGTCAAGAGCAAATTGGCTGCAATCATGAAGGGCAAAGTCGCTTGCCACTACCGCACGAAGTAAGTTTAAGACTTTTACATAATATAATAGCGTACAATTTCCAAGAAGTTGTACGCTATTTTTATTACCGCATGGTAGTTGTACTCTGTACTCTGTTCTCTGTACTCTCCCCCCACCCCCCTCACTTAAAAAACATTAAATTCCCCGTTATCTGCCATGCATTGTTTAACTTTGCACCCAGTTAAGGAACCATCTCGTTTAGATACACCCGATGCTTAGAAGATTATTCGTCATACTTTTCTTATTCCCATTGACATTACTTGCGCAGGTAAATACCGAGCAGGTGACGCTGATGGGGCGGCATGCGTTGTATTTCGACGACTTCCTGACGGCGATACGCTATTTTAATAAGGTGATTGAGACGAAACCGTATTTGGATAAACCCTATTATTATCGTGCGTTCGCCAAATTCAGTTTGGAGGATTTTCGTGGGGCAGAGGAAGATTGTGATGCGTGTCTCGAGCGCAATCCTTATTTGACGGAGGTGTATCAGTTGAGAGGGTTGTGCCGAATACACAATAAGAATTTTGAGGGTGCCGTTGCCGACTATGGCAAGGTGCTTGAGGAAGAGGAAAAAGACTTTACCTCACGTTACAACCGTGCACTCTGTAACCTCGAAATCAAGGCGCTTGATGCCGCAGAGGAGGATATTGAAAAACTCCTACGCTTCTTCCCCCGCCATTATCGTGCGTATTTGGTCAGGGCGCAAATTTCTTTAGAGCGTACCGACACTCTTGGTGCAACACAGTGGGTGGACTCCCTCTTGGTGCTTACGCAGCGTGATGCCTCGGCGTGGAGTATGCGTGCGAAGTTGGCCATGGCTGCTGAAACATGGGCGCTGGCAGATTCGTGTGCTACAAAGGCGATAGAACTGGAAATGACGGAGGCGGACCACTATATGCTACGTGCAGGAGCGCGCCACAGTATGAACCGCTTTGATGCTGCGCATCAAGATTATAATGAAGTGATTCGCTTGGTGCCCCATCATTTTGTGGCGCACTACAATCGTGGATTGCTCCGTGCTACGGTGGGTGACGACCACAATGCGATTGATGACTTCAATTTTGTATTGACCGAAGAACCCACTAACACCTTGGCGCGCTACAATCGTGCGCTGCTCTATGAGCGTACGGGAAAGTACCAGGAGGCGATAGACGACCTGACCTTCTTGATTAAGGAATACCCCAACTTCGTCTATGGCTATGCCCTGCGTGCCGATTGCAAGCGCCGCATTGGGGACATTAAAGGGGCGAACAACGACGATGCCTTTGTGGAGCGCAGTCACTTGGACCTTCGATTTGGAAAAACGCCTAAGGGACCTACGAAGAAGGTGGTGACACGCACGGAGAAGTCACTCGAGAACTACCGCCAGTTGGTTGAGGAGGAAGACACCACCAATACTTTGCTGAACGAACTGATTGGGAAGGTGCAAAACTTAAAGCAGGAGCACAATCCCATGGGCATGATTGCTCCCGTGTTGGTGCAGCGCCAGCAGAGTGCTTATTTCTATCCTGAGATTGATGAAATAAACCGTGCGCAACTCGTGCCCCTGCGCCTCGTTCTTTCTGCGGATGCTGACAAACTCCCCACCTCATTACTTGAAGTGACCCAACTTCAACTCAACACGTTGGTGAGCAATGGGGATGAACGCAATGCCTTGGTTCTTCGCTCTATCATCGCCGCCGAACTTTATAACTTTACAGATGCTTTCGACGATGCCTCGGGAGCATTGGCTACTGACTCCCTCTGCATTACCGCCCTGCTTCAGCGTTGCAATGTCAATTACTTGATGGCAGAACTAATGCCCGAGAGTCGTGTGCTGAAGTTGAGTGCCACACTTACCGACGCTGAGCGCCTCATTACCCTTACCGCGTCTGCTTGGGCACCCGCCTTTTATAATAAAGCCGTAGTCCTCGCTGCCCTCGGGCGCACCACTGAAGCTATATCCGAATACACGCGCGCCATCACCTTAGACGCTCACCTCGCTCCGGCATATTATAATCGCGCCCTGCTGTATCTCAGCGTGGAGAAGTATGACGAGGCAGAGAAAGACCTCAGTCGGGCAGGAGAATTGGGACTTTATAAGTCCTATAACCTTTTAAAAAACAGCAAACATAAACCCTAAACAATACTATACTTATGATGAAAAATTTTATTGCCTCATTGGCACTTGTGGGAGGTATGCTTATCGCCACTCCTCATGTATCTATGGCGCAAGACACACGCGTCGATTTAACTTATGCTGCCGAAAAGGCGGTGAACTCCGTAGTATATATTAAGGTAACCACCAATGCGAAGGTGCAGACCGTTCCTTACAACGACCCGTTTGAAGATTTCTTTGGCGAGTTCTTTGGTCACGGTGCTCCCCAGCAGCGTGAGCGCAAGATTCAAACGCCCAAGCGCACAGGAGCGGGTTCGGGGGTCATCCTTACCGAAGATGGCTATATCGTAACCAACAACCATGTCGTGGCAGATGCTGATGAACTCACCGTAAAGCTCAACGACAACCGCGAATTTAAGGCGCGCATTATTGGTTTGGACAAAACGACCGACCTTGCCTTGATTAAGGTGGAAGAAAAGGGACTCCCCGCCATTACCGTGGCAAACTCTGACGATGTGAAGCTCGGCGAATGGGTGCTTGCTATTGGAAATCCCTTTAGTCTGACGAACACCGTGACGGCAGGTATTATCTCTGCCAAGGCGCGCACACTTGGGGCATCGAATGGTATTGAAAGTTTCATCCAAACCGATGCTGCTATCAACCCCGGTAATTCGGGTGGCGCCCTTGTCAATGCGCGTGGCGAATTGGTGGGCATCAATGCCATGCTTTATTCGCAAACGGGTTCGTTCAGCGGTTATGGTTTCGCGATTCCCACAACGATTATGACCAAGGTGGTGGACGACCTCAAGAACTTCGGCACCGTGCAGCGCGCGATGTTGGGCATTCAATACACCGACGTGAGCAACTACATCGCTATGCAACACGAAAAGGGTCAAGACCCTGATTTGGGCACAGTAACAGGTCTTTACATCAACGAAGTCGTGGCGGATGGCGCCGCTGCCGCTGCTGGTCTCAAGCAGGGTGACGTGATTATCAAGTTGGACGGCAAGAAGATTGACAAGTCTGGTCAGTTGCAGGAAATGATTGCGGGCCACCGTCCTGGGGATGTGGTGAAGATCACCTACCTTCGTGAAAAGAAGGAGTACACCGTTTCTGTCACCCTTCGCAATGAGCAGGGCACAACGACCGTCTTGAAGTCTGTGGATGAAGACAAACTCGGCATTGCCCTTGAGGAACTTCCCGCAAAGGATAAGCAGGCGCTTTCACTCTCTTACGGACTTGTGGTGAAGCACATCAAGGCAGGTAAGATGCAGAAGGCGGGTATCACAAAGGGACTCATCCTCCTTCAAGTAAATGATAAACAACTCCGCACCGTGGACGACTGGAACGAAGCGGTGAAGGAAGCAAACCTCTCTACCGACCGCGTGCTTTGGATCCGTGCAAAGACACAGAGCGGACTCAACCGCAGTTTCACGGTGGAACTTGATGAAGAGAAGAAGTAATAATCTTCCTATAAATAAAAATCTCGGTGAGCGCACAGGCGTGCTCACCGAGATTTTTTCTTTTTCCTGAGATGCTCCAAAACAGATGGGAGATACGAAAAACTAATTGGGAGTTAGTTTAATTTAATCTATTGCTTCTATACAACAAACGCTTATTTCAGGAAAGAAAACTCTATTGATTGATAATTTGTCTCACGCAGACTGCTCAGACTTTCGCAGAAGCGCACACACTTTGTTTGTGCTTTCCATCCGGATGGTAACGCAAGCGTAGCGTGCGTCTCTGCGTAATTCTCTACATAAGACTATTCCTATCCGCATGGTCTCTGCGGAGTCTGCGGAGTCTGCGTGAGAAACATAAAACTATTTTCTATATGCCAAAAGCATCATCCTGCTGTTATATCCTATTTTTGTTTACTTTAAGCAATGGGAACTGTCCGGTTAATGCTTCTAACTCTCAAACTATGAAGCAAGAGTACAAGTCCCTTTTTTTTCACGCAGAGGCCGCAAAGTTCGCAAAGACTATGCAGAGCATTTACCTTTTATCCATAAATGATTTCGCAAAGACATACATTGCTGCGCTCGTATATAAGCATCCGGATTGTGGAAAGCACCAGGCAGGTACTGACGCACGGTGCGTCATCATTCCAGCGCGTGGGTGGCGTGAATATATCGCGTGTTTTAAGGACGCACGGACCGTGCGTCCGTACCTGTCAAGTGGGCGTCCTGCTATTTGTTGGGGGGCAAATAGGGATAAATAAAAATATGGGGATAATATAGCAGTTGACCCAAGTTGAAGTTTTATGACGCTGAAGGTGTCATCGCTCGGTAACTTTAAGAATGGCAATAATATAGGAGTTGACCCATAACCACAGACCCCTCCGCCCTTTGGGCACCTCCCCTAACTTTGGGGAGGCATTTTATATACGTCCATTCGCTTGTTATTCCCAACTGGATACCCAAGCAAGGTAGACTAACTAAAATTGTCCCCAAAAGTTAGGGGGACGAGCAACTTTAGTTGCGGAGGGGGTCTGTTAAAAATCTTGGGGCAACTCCTATATTATTGCCTTAAATATTTCACTCGCTAAATGACGCTGAAGGCGTCACCGCTCGGTAACCGGGTGGTTTGAGCGTAGCGAATACCCCCGGACTGGTGTCAGAGTGTAGTCGCACTCTGAAAGAGTGCCCCAGCACCTTGCATATCTCATTGCTCGGGCACCCCTCCAGGGTGCGATTCCTGCGCTCTCCTCACCGGGGGTACTCGTCTCACTCGCACGCCCCGGTTACTGAGCGGAGACACCTTCGGGGTCTTGACCACACGCTACCGCTTGTGCTTGCCGTCCGCATGGTTCTTAAAACCTTACAACCTCAAGACCTAACACCCTCAAGACCTAACACCCTATTCGTTATTCAATGAAAACCTACTCCACCAAACAAATATTTCAAATTGCCCTGCCCATCCTTGTCAGTGTCTTGATGGAGCAGATCATCGGTATGACCGACGCAGCCTTTCTCGGGCGCGTGGGAGAAGTTGAGTTGGGCGCCTCCGCCTTAGGGGGCATCCTCTACATCGCCCTGTTTATGCTCGCTGTAGGATTTGCTACAGGCGCTCAGATTCTCATGGGGCGCCGGAATGGTGAGGGCAATCATGCCGCCATAGGGGCCATCTTCTACCACGGCATTGTCTTCCTGCTCCTGCTCTCGCTCATCATCACGGGTGCCACTTTCCTCTGGGGCGAAGCGCTGATGCGCCTGATGATTCAGTCCGACGCCGTCGCTACCGCCGCCACTACTTACCTTGATTGGCGCATCGTGGGTTACAGCGCAGCAGTGGTGTGTGCCATGTTTCGCGCCTTCTATGTGGCAACCACCAACACGCGCACCCTCACCTACAACTCCATCATAATGGTGGGTGGAAATGTCCTGCTCAACTACATGCTTATCTTCGGCGCTCTCGGTGCTCCCCGCATGGGCATTGCTGGTGCCGCCCTCGCCTCCTCGTTGGCAAGTGTAATCTCCGTGGTGTTCTTCGTGGGCTATACGCTCACGCAAACCGACTTCCGCAAGTATGCCCTCCACCGCCTCCCGCGCCTTCGGGTCTCCACCCTCCAACACGTCCTGGGTATCGGCGTGTGGACCATGATTCAAAACTTCCTGGCGCTTGCCACATGGTTCATCTTCTTCCTCGGTGTGGAGCATCTTGGCGAGTCAGAACTCGCCTCGTCCAACGTCTTGCGCAACATCTCGGGCTTCTTCTTTATGAGCATGGCCGCCCTGGGCGCTACGGCAAGCACCCTCTCCAGCAACCTGCTCGGACAGCAGGAGGCCGGTAGCGTCATCCCACTGATGTGGCGCATTGTGCGACTCTGCTACCTCGTGATGCTCCCCTTCTGCCTCCTTGTGGCGCTCTTCCCCGAACCCGTCATCTGGGTGTTTACGACCGACGTGGCGCTGATTGAAATGAGCATCTCGCCCCTGCGCATCCTCATCTTCTCCTACCTCTTTGGCATACCCGCACAAATCCTCCTACACGTCGTTTCAGGCACGGGAAACACCCGCACCGCCCTCTGCGCCGAAGTCGCTACGCTCGCCATCTATGTCCTCTATCTGGTCATCGCCGTTTTCGGTTTCCGCAGCAACCTCACCATCTGCTGGGCGAGCGAGGTGGTCTACTCCCTCGGCTTGCTCATCTACTGCTGGTGCTACCTCCGCCGAGGAACATGGGTCAGAAGTCTCTAAGGAATTTTCCTCATAGATTCTCCTAGGGAATCCTAGGTAGTCCTAGGCCCTCCTAGGCATTCCTAGGTTATCCTAGGCACTCCTAACTTCCCTCTAATCCCCCCCCGAAAAATGAGGAAAAATGAAGAAAAAAGTTGGTGTTAACAAGTGTTAACGGATTTGCATTTCGCTCCGAAATTTTGTATCTTTGTGTTACGGAAGTGGAGATAGCCCCTGCAATCAGGGCTATCTCCACTTTTTTTATCCCGAAAAACCCATTTTTTGACCCCCTACAATGAGTAACACCGTTTTTTCAAGGTTAAACAACCGGCTTTTAATGTTACTTATTCTGCGCCCTATAATAGATATCGTCGCGAGGGGGTGTAGGTTGAATGTTAATGTTTGTTAAAGTTTCGCCCTGAAAAATGAAGAAAAATTACAAAAACGAGTTTTATTGCACACTGGGAAATATGTGCAAAATAAAAGTCAACAGACTATAGACAACAGACAACAGTCCCCCTGCGGCGCGCCTCCACCTGTCAGGTACGGACGCACGCCGTGCGTCCTCAAAAGAACCGTATAATTTCCGTGCAATCACGTTGAGAAATAAAGGGGATAATATAGCAGTTGACCCAAGTTGAAGTTTCATGACGCTGAAGGCGTCACCGCTCGGTAACTTTAAAAATTTCACTCGCTAACTGACGCTGAAGGCGTCACCGCTCGGTAACCGGGTGGTTTGAGCGTAGCGAATACCCCCGGATGGATATCAGAGAGTAGTCGCACTCTGGAAGAGTGCCCCAACACCTGACATATCTTGTTGCTCGTTGCTCGGGCA
>JAZTYI010000102.1:0-13212 GCA_045636885.1 Alloprevotella sp. | reverse complement strand
GGATGGATATTAGTGAAAATTCGTGTTCATTAGTGGCTCGAAATAAAACAAACGAGTTTTCGTGGACAACCAAAGGTCACGCAGGTAACACCTATATTATTGCCTAATTTATTGCATATCCAAGTGTGTGGGTCCTCCTACGGGGACCGATAGAAAAACACAGTTGTAATCCCCAATCCGCAGGTTCGCCTTGCTCACCAGCGGTTATGCAAGTGTGCCCTCCTACGGGGGCATTACGGACGTGATTTGCTAATTATTTCAGTGACTTAAATGCTAACAAAACTGTGATATAACAAATAGACAAATATAGAAGCAATATATTTTTTAGAACCCGAATTTCACCATGTGGGCAAACATTTATCTGTATTTACAAGACCTCAATAAAGACGAAGGAAAACTTTGTGCCCTTTGCGCCTTTGCGTGAGCCTAAAAATATCAGCGAAAGTCTTCACCGTCCGCGTGAGAATATGTATCACGCAAAGACGCAAAGGTCCGCCAAGAGCAGTTAGGCAAGTGTTTGTGCGATTGCGTTTACCACCTCTACGTCTGCGGGCAACCACGTGACGCTGTTGAGGCTTTCGGACGTAAGCCAGCGGGCTGATTTGTGCTCCAAGAGTTGTGGTGTGCCGTCGGTGATGCGACACCAGTAGCAGTGCATGATGAGGTGAAATGTGGGGTAGGTATATGCTGTGGTGCAGAGCAGGTCGTTTACTTCAATGTTAACCGCCAATTCCTCCTGTATTTCTCGGATGAGTGCTGCTGTGGGAGTTTCCCCAAGTTCCATCTTTCCGCCTGGAAATTCCCAAAGTCCTTCAAAGTCGCCATACCCGCGCTGTGTGGCGAGAATGGAGTTCCCCTCCCTAATGATGGCGGCAACAACTTCGATTGTTTTCATAGGTTGTGATCGTTATAAGGTGGGTGAAAGAAGGTTGGCAATGCGTTCCAACCACTTTGCGTCGGTGTCGTCAAACGTGTTGAGGTGCTCGCTGTCAATGTCGAGAACGGCTACTACTGTTCCATTCTTAAAGATGGGTACGACGATTTCCGAGCGTGACGCACTGCTACAAGCGATGTGTCCGGGGAATTGCTCAACGTCTGGCACAACGATGGTCTTTGCTTCTGCCCATGCTGTGCCACACACGCCACGCCCCTTGCGGATGCGTGTGCATGCCAATGGACCCTGGAAGGGACCCAGTATGAGTTCGTCGCCCACAACGCGGTAAAACCCCACCCACCAAAAATGGAAGGTTTCCCACAGGCAGGCGGCGATGTTTGCCATATTGGCGATGGCGTCAGTTTCACTTTCAAGAATGCTTGAGAGTTGGGGGAGGAGGGTTGCATAGCGTGTGGCTTTGTCGCCCGTATGGATAATAAGTTGTTCTGCCATAGTGAAAAAAATATTGCTGTCCGGTAAAATTTGTCTCTTAAACATAGAAATTCTTGTTTTTTTCGGTTGAATATCTATGAGGGGGGGTATGAGTACAACTATCCATCAAACAAAGAGTTATCTATATTTACCGGACAGCAATAGAAAAAAAAGACGCCCCGCATCAACCGACGCAGGGCGCATTATTTAGGACTTTGAAGTTGGTTTTACTTTGCAGCCATGAAGGGCACGCTGGGGTTAATCAATGCCTGTACCTGCTGGAGACCTTCAGCATCGTTAGTAACGTCCATTGTTTCGCCTGTGGGGAGGAACACCGTGAGCGTATTGTCAGCATTCACGCGGAGCAACTTGCTCACCTGACCGTCAGCTTCGTAACTCCAAGTGTTGTTTTCCTTATCGTACTTCAAGTAAGTAGTCTGCTTTGTAGTTTCGTTGCTGATGCTATATCCGTCAACGAGTGTTGTGATAAGGTAGAAATCACCATTTGTGCCAATGACGGGTTGTGTCTTACCAGCATCTGCGAGCAACTTATCGCCAGTCCAGAATTCTACAGTATTGAGCACGATCCAGTCAGCGAACATACACACACCATAAGCAGGCGAGATAACGATACCGATAATCGCGTTGAGGAACTTATTGTCAGTGGCCTTAAGATTCCACTTAGCAAGCTTGTTGAACAATGAGAATGAACCGATACAAGATGAGAACAAAGAAGTTCCTGCGAGTGCGAAAATGACACTCTTCAACATCATTTTTTTCATAGTGATTTTGTTAGTTTAGTTCCAAGATTTCGTTGTGGTCAACGTCCTCCCAGAGGGGTTAGTAATGAATATCTGTTGCAAATATGAAACTATTTTTTGGTTCATGCAATACAAAGTGTAATATTTTTTAACTTTTGACTATATTTTTTTACCCAATATGTCACTTTGCCTATCAAAACAATATTAAGATCGGGCGGGGGGCTAACTTTTTTTCTAATCAGAGGGGCATTGTGCTATTAAAATGTTAACTTTGCGTGTTTAAGTAAATTAGGGTATTTTAAACACCTCAAGTGACAATGAAAATAGCGATTATTGGTGCCGGCAATATGGGCAGCGCAGTGGCGCGCGGTATACTTACCCACTCCTCCGAGCACACACTCTGTATATCCAATCCTTCAAAGGGAAAGTTAGAAGTGCTCCAGCAGGAGTTTCCGCAACTTTGTGTAACGACCAACAATAAGGAAGCCGTGGAAGGTGCTGACCTGATCATTCTGGCGGTAAAACCGTGGTTGATACCCGACGTGGTTGAGGAAGTTGGCACCGTGATGGACTACACGCGTCAGATGCTAGCGTCGCTTGCGGGGGGCGTCAGTTTGGCGGATTTAGAAAGTTTTCTTCCTCAGCATGGTAATGAGGAGTGTCCCCCGCTCTGTCGCGTGATGCCCAACACCGCTATAGCCCTGGGGAGCAGTATGACTTTCCTCTCCACCGCCTACAGCACACCGGAAAAGGATGACGTACTCTTTCGCCTCTTCTCCATCATGGGACAGGTGATGCACATCAAGGAGGCGCTGATGCCTGCAGCAACGTCGCTTGCTTCGTGTGGTATCGCCTTTGCGCTGCGCTACGTTCGTGCGGCGATGGAGGGAGGTGTAGAACTCGGTTTCCGTCCTGAAGATGCACAACGTATCATCTGTCAGACGCTCCAAGGAACTGTAGACTTGCTTTCCCAACCCGGAGCACATCCAGAGGCGGAGATAGACAAAGTCACTACGCCCGGCGGATTAACCATCTGCGGACTTAACGCTATGGAGGAATGTGGATTCACGCACAGTGTGCAACAGGGATTGCGCGCCTCTATAAAGAAGTAAACATTAGAACGTCACACAGAAACTATGATAGACACAACAAACTATAAACGCATTGCCGTTAAAGTGGGTAGTAATGTACTCACACGCCGTGATGGCACGCTCGACATTACGCGTATGTCGGCACTTGTGGATCAAATAGCGCAGTTGCGTGGGAAGGGAATTGAGGTTATCCTGATTTCTTCAGGTGCGGTGGCGTGTGGACGTAGTGAGTTGCGCCACATGTCGCTGGGCGAACTTGACACGGTAGACCAGCGTCAGTTGTTCTCCTCTGTTGGTCAGGCAAAACTCATGAACCGATACTACGAACTCTTTCGCGAATACGGCATTCACGTAGGTCAGGTGCTGACGCTCAAGGAGAGTTTTAGCACGGAGCGACATTATCAGAATCAGCGTAATTGTATGAACGTGATGCTTCAGAATGGTGTGCTCCCTATAGTTAATGAAAACGACACTGTGAGCATTACCGAACTCATGTTTACCGACAACGATGAACTCTCGGGGTTGATTGCTACGATGATGAACGTGCAGGCGCTCTTCTTGCTCAGCAATGTGGATGGCATTTACAACGGTCCGCTTGATGCTGCCGATACGGAAATTATTCGTTATGTAGAAACCGGACGCTCGTTGGACAGTTACATTCAAACGTCGAAGTCCAGTTTTGGTCGTGGCGGTATGCAAACGAAGTGTGCCATCGCCCGCAAGGTGGCGGATGAAGGTATTGCCGTTTGGATAGCCAATGGTAAGCGCGAGGGCATCTTGACGGCACTCGTTGACGATAGTGAATCAGCGCCCTCTACCTATTTTGAACCAGCAAACAAGGGGCAGTAACTCCTTATACAACGACATTCATCATAATATGAAACATACATTATTCAGAACCCGCCTCCTCCTACTGCTCCTTTTGTGTAGTTGGGGAGGTGCGTATCATCTACATGCCCAGCGCCTGATTGCAAAGACAAATCTGCTGTATTTATGCAGCGGTACGCTCAATGCAGGGTTGGAATTCCGCCTCTCGCGTTCCACCACGTTTAATCTGGAAGGGCAGTATAATCCCTTAACCTTCGGAGAAAAGTCTCTGAAGCACTATGCCTTGCAACCCGAACTCCGTGTGTGGCCCTCAGGGCGTCCTCAGGCACGTTGGTTTTATGGTTTCATGGGTAACTTGAGCAGAAAAGAGTGTAACCTCAGTGGCACCTACAGATTTGTGGACAGTTTTGGTGGAGGTGTGTCGGGAGGTTATGTGTTTGTGTTGAAGGAACGCTTGCGCCTTGAAACGACGCTCGCCTTTGGACTCGTGATGGAACGTGGAAGAGAGTGGGAAACGACACAACCCCTCAAATGCAATGTAAAGGGACTTAAATTCAGTCCGCTAAAGGCTGGGGTTACGCTGACTTACATTCTCAAATAAGTAGTTGATAGCAAAGATGCATAGAAGAAACATACATATTATTGGAATCATTCTCATGATGATGACACTCTTAATGGGCATTGCTCCCGACGTGCATGCGCAAAGTCGTAAGAAGAGTGACCTCATTACTGTGACGCTCAAGGTGAAAACCTCCGACGGAATCATTTATGGGAATGCAAAGGTGTGGGACGCCACAACTATGCCTGTGGTATATACGCACAACCGAACGGATAAGAAGACGGGGGAAGTCACGCTGAAAGTACATCCTCAGTCTGTGCTCATTGTTGGGGAATATATGGTGTGGGACGAAAAAACAAACACTTACATTCCCATCAGTGATGCAGACTTTTTTGGTGAAGAAGGTAAAAAATTCTACACCACCGTAAAGGTAGAAGGGCGCACTTCGATCAACGTTACCGTAGAGCAGACCATGCTTGACAATGCCGATGTTACTGCCGAATCGACCACCGTTAAGGTGAAGGGAGAAATGCGTGGTAACACGATGGAGTTGTCAGCACAAATGTTTGTGCCTGTCCAGCAGGTGCGTACGAACAATCGATTCATCTGGCAACCTGTCATTATCAACCAGTTGACGCAAGAAGTGCAGTATGGAAAGGCGTACGTCCTTGACGGTCGTGAATATAGCATCACGCAGATGGGTAATTACGATGGCAACATCCAGGGTGGCGACCCGCTCTATGAGAAAGGACTCGTACATATTTGCCACGACAGTCTGAAGGTGTGTAAGGTGAAAAAGTACCGTAAACCTAAGGCCCGTAAGTCAAAGATTAAGTATGCCCAGAAGCATGGCCACTTCAAGGTGCAAAATTCCGATACGGTCTATTTTAAAATCCACAAGGGCGACACGCTTGCTTATGAAAACCTGACGGACTCAGTTGAAACGTATTACTACGCCATTACTACGCATGACAAGATCTACGTAGACCATCCCCTCACACCCTTTGCTTACGCTATCGAAACACTTTCCGAGGATTACAACCGCATCCTTATCAGCGATAGTGTAGATGTACATATATATGGTGTGCTCCATCCCCTGCGTTTGTTGGACGTAAAGTATCATTATGCAGAGGTCGATTCGGCACGCTATACCAACTGGTGGCCTCAGCCTAAGAAAGGACAGAGGGAGACGGAGGGCAGTGTAGACTTCAAGTTCCTCAAGAGCAAGAGCCGCCTGGACAGTAGCGACCCTCATAATGTCAGTGAATTGGCGCGTGCACAACAGACGGTGCAACGCATTATCGGCGCCCCCGGTACGGTAGTAACAGGTTTGCAGGTGCGTGGTAAGGCATCGCCCGAGGGTAGTTATCAGGGCAACCTTAAGTTGGCCACGGGAAGATTAAGCACAGCGCTGGGTTATCTTAAGAGTTTCATCCCTTCGGATAAGCGTATCCCCATGCTTCATGAGGATTTAGTGCCCGCTGTAGCAACGTGGCAGGAAGTGGCCGACTCTATGCGCAAAGACGGATTGACTGCGGCGGCTGAAGAAGTGGAACAGATTATCCGCGCAAATACTTCGGGAGTGATAGAAGTAGATATGAACCGCCAGGGACGTCAGATTGCGCGCTTGTCCTGTTACGATGTGATAAAGGAGCAGTATCTGCCAAAGTTCCGCCGCGTAGATTTTGTGTTGAGCACGTATGTCACTCGTGCAGCCAATATTCACGAAATTCGTGAGATGTATGCCCGTGGGGAAGAGTTGGATGAATATAATTACCACCAACTTTATGCCAACGAACCTGATACTTTGCTTCGCTACAAGTATTGCCAGGAAGCCTTTGAGAAATATCCTGCGTCCATCATTTTCCGTACGGACCATGCGGGGCATCTCATAGCGCAGAATCGTCCTGATACCGCATTGCTCTCCTGTTATACCTATCGGGAGCGCTTCAAAATTGAAGACGTCGGTTCATTTAAGGTGCCCGAAGAAACACGTATCAATCAGGTTATAGCCTACATACAGAAGCAGAATTTTGAACGGGCAATCAAGATTGCCGAAACCTATTTGAGTGGCAGCGGAAAGTCAAAATTTGCAAAATGCTTGGCGCGTGCTTACGGCGGACAGTTGTATGGTGCCAACGGTCAGGTGAACGATACGATTATCAGTGCTATTTCAGAAAGTTCAACCCTGAATGAAATCATCATTCGCCTGGCGGTGACGGGTAAGGCAGAAGCTGAGCAGCGTCAGCGTGCTGAAGCGTTGTGCGACTCCTTGTTGGAGATTGATAAGAATGCCCCGTTGGTCAATTACCTTAAGGCCGTCTGCCTGAAAAGATTGGGCGTCAAGGAGGCCAATAATCGTTCGACCATCCACCTCTACCGTGCGTTGGAGGCAGATCCCACGCTCATGGAGATTACCAAGACGGACAAGGACTTGTACGACCGCTTGTACGACGAAGAAATGCCCGAACCCAAGTTGCGCCCCAAAGAAGATTGGGAGCAATTCTTGGAGAACTATAAATAAAGGTTGCGAGGTTAAAGGTAGAGTTGCTTAAAGTAACTTCAATCCTCACGACCTTCTTAAATTGTGGGAATTTATAGAACCCACCTTAAAATTATGAACTTAAAGTCATTCATAGTATTCCTCCTGATGCTCTGCACTTTCAATGCGTTTGCGCAACACAAGACGGAGGAACAAAACGAACTGCTCTTTGAAGAAGAGCGACCTAATTATGGGCAGGGTTTCCATGCTCATAGGTTCGCTATGCAAAGACCGCAGTATGCCAAGAAGTTTCAGACGAAACGCCTGGGCGACCACCTCTTTTTAGATTTCAGTGTAGGGCTGACCAAACCATTTTCAAACGCTGAAAATGGAAAGAACGGTAAGGTGACCAGCATTGCCTTCGGAGATTGGTTGACACCAGAGCATGGGGTAAGAGTAGGGGCAAAGTTCGGAAGTTTTTATGATGGTCTTCGTAGTGTCTCTTTGAAGGGCGCTACGCTTGATTATTTGATGAATATTTCAGCGCTCACTACGTCGGGACTCACCTATGAACCTCAGAAGTTTGAACTGCTGGGCGTCATGGGCGTAGACCTGCTACATCGCTCGTCAGGCAATAAGAGCGTAGTCGGTTGGGGCGGACACGTCGGTCTTCGCGGACAGTATAATATCCCCAACACAATATTTCAGATTTATGCCGAACCTCGTTTCTCCGTTATGGATGCGCGTGGCATGCAGATTTCATCGTTAAATAGTTTTAGGTCCGAGTTGGAGGTCTTGTTGGGCGTCTCTGTGCAGAATCCACGCCAGATTTTCCTTACGACCGAACAGAGTCGTTTGGAGTCCGACGGTTGTATCCTTAACAATACGTTCTTGTACGTCGCGGGCGGTCCGCAGTTGTTAATGAAACCACTTAAGGGTTCTATGCAAAGCACGATGGGCGCGCGCCTGCAGGGCGGTATTGGCAAGTGGTTTAATCGTGGCACGGGAGTGCGCATTTCGGGTTACACTGATTTTTTGCGCGAGGAAGGAAGTGCGAAGAATAAGGGTGCGGGCCTTTCAGCAGAGGCCATCTTTGACCTTAATTATGCCATTAAGGGGTATGAACCAGAGCGCCGCTTCTGGGTGAATGGATTGCTGGGCGCATCCTTGGCACGCCATAAATACGAAGGAATTGATGAAGTCTTGACCTATGGTTGGGGCGTCGCTTTGCAACCCAATTTGCGCCTGAATAAGGATGTATCTTGGTTCCTTGAACCTCGTGTTGACGTGATGAAGAACACGGATAACGTGTATGGTGCCACCTCCGGTTCGTGGGCAGTTGTCCCCTCATTATTGACGGGTGTAAACATTCACAACGGTAGCAATCTCAAGGCACTTCGTGAGCGCAATGCTCAGTTTACTCACGCCACGGTTTATGACCACCTCTTTATTGAAGGAGCAATGGGAGCTTATTTCTCGGGCCGTCAGTATGGTATGCTCTTCAGTAATCCTGTGTCACAGGCACGCCCCAAATTTTATGCCGCTATAGGTAAATGGTTTACGCCCACTTCAGGTATGCGTATCTGGGGAGATGTGAATAAACCAAAGGGTGATAAGACGGGCGAGCATTTGGTATCCGTAGGTGTGGATTACCTTTGGAATCTGTCCAACACCTTTAGGGGTTACGACCCACAGCGACGCTTGGAGTTTCAGAGTTCGCTGGGTGTAAACTTCTTGCGCCAACGCAAACTCTCAAGTTTTGCACCGGGCGTGAATGTCGGACTTCGTGCGCAGTGGAATGCCAACCGCATGGTAGCACTGTTCCTCGAACCCCAGTTGCGTGTGTATGAAGAAAACGAAGTGCGCAACAATTATACATTGGCGGGGTATGACTTTGTGCCGGTCGGACTTTTCGGTATGCAACTCCGATTCAATGGTTATACGCCAGAAGTAGAAAAGGAACACTTTGCCACTCGTAAGTATAAGCATTTCGTTAGTGCTGCGGCAGGTTTCCAAGTGCCCTTGCGCCAGTATAGTAATATTTCATTCTATGGTCCGACAGCGCGTTTGACGTATGGTCAGCAGTTCTCTCCGCTCTCTTCTTATCGTCTGCATGGTCTGGCTACGGCAAATAAATATTACGACCGCAAGCAGGTGGTGTTAGGCCTTGGCGCCGACTACATGCTTGACTTGATGACGCTTGCTTATGGTTACAATGAGGATCGAAGATTTACGATCAACGCCTTGACGGGTGTGATGGCCAACGTGTCCACTCGCAATAGTTATGACTATAACTTCTTCCCCGAGGTGTATGTCGGTGCACAGTTGGCGTTGCGTGTGGCGGACCGTGTGTCGTTCTTCTACGAACCCCAACTGCGTTATGACTTTACCGATCAGTTGAAGCATGCCTATCGCCGTGACAAGTTACACACCTCCCAGCATTTGTCAATGACGCACATGATTGGTATGAACACACGCTTCGAAGCGTTTAGAAAACCTTCCAACGAGCGTGCGAAGTATGCCCGTGAGCGCAAGACCGAATTCTTCTCCGTAGCGATGGGTGCTCAGGTGCCGATGCGCATCTTCCACCAATTTGGAAATTATGGTCCCTTGATGCGCCTTAGTTATGGTAAGCAAAACACCCCCTTCACGCGCTACCGTTACAATGCGACGATGGAGTTCAATCATTTTTCTACGCTCAACTATGCTAAGGCATCCTTGGGAGCAGATTATATGTTTGACTTCACTTCATGGATTCATGGTTATGATTCCCGCCGTCTCTTCAGTCTGCGCCCGTATGCCGGGGCAGACCTCAGTGTCAGTCGTGCTTATGGAAATTATTACCTCTTCCCCGAGGTGTCGGTGGGCGCACAGGTGGGCTTGCGCATCTCGAATAATTTCGAACTCTTCTACGAAGGCCAACTCAAGTATGCACCCTCAAAGCAACTGCGCTTTGCTTACCACACCAATGGCGAAATATCTCCCTTCCGCCATGTCATTATGACCAATATGATCGGGTTGAACTATAGAGTGGCGCCCGTGGTGAAGAGTTATAAGGAACGCTCGGGCAACGAGCGCGATACGCGCGAGTTTGTCAGCCTCTCGGCAGGTACGAATATCAATTCTGCCACGTTCTTCTCCATCCGTCCCGGGGGTAATAAGTTAGGGTTCAGCGCCGATGTGTCTTACGGTAGATGGTTGAATGGCGTGAGTGGTTTCCGTGTCGGTCTAGACAAAACCCAATTCAAGGCAAAGCGCCACGGCGATCAGCAACATTGGTATATGCTTCATGCTGATGCGATGTGCGACCTTGTGGAGCTGTTCAGCGATGACCCTTCGCAGAAGTCCATTGTTTCGTGTGACGCCTTTCTGGGGGTAGGTCTGGGCATATCCGTAGAGTCAGAACTCTCTACCAATTACGCACCCGCATTACTCTCAAGCATCCAGGTGGGTGCCAATCTTGGTAAGCACTTTAATATTTATATCGAACCCTCGGCGCAACTCTTTGGTAAGAGCATTTGGCAACAGCGCAACGACCATCCCTTTGAACTTACGGCAAGGGTGATGCTGGGTACGAAGTATAATTTTTAAGGTATGAAGGTTAACATTAACATCATGATAAGAAAGCACTGCTATTCTTTTTTAACCCTACTCATTGCCCTCTGCGCCTGCGTTCCCTCAACGCAGGCTCAGGTGGTTACGGCTTCTGCCAACGACTTAGAGCGGGCGGCAGGTGAGAAATTTGTGGGGTTAGAATATGAGGTGCCACAACTGAATGTGGCGCACCAAGAAATGGCCGATCAGTACCTTGACCTTCTTGCTCAGGGTAAAAATGATAAAGCGAATCGCCAACTCCTTGCGCTGATGGACACAATCCAGGCAAAACCCTTCCGCCAGCGCATCAACGCGTGGGTGTCCGTGGGGCATTACTTCGTGGGGCATCGCGCAGAAAAGGCGGCAAAGATGTGTCAAGAGAAGGTAGACAATACCGACAAGGCACTCACGCAGCGTTACGTCGTCCTGTTCTGTGCTGAAGTGGCAGAGTTGTGCCGAGACTACGCTTTGGCAGACAAGTACTATAAGGAAGCGCTCTACATCAACGATCGCGATGTGCTGGCGCTCAATCGTAAGGCGCACGTCAACAAGTTTATCAACTCCGAAACGGCAATTCAAGACCTCAATCAATTGCTGGCCTTGAACTCCGCCGATTACAATGCGTACAAGAACCTCGGCGATATCCAGTATAATTACGCCACAAAGACCGAGGAGGGGACGGCACTCCAGCGTCGTGATTTGGCAAGAGCCATAGAATACTACCGTTTGTATTTTGCTTATGTGCCCGAAGTGGCCGATTCTGTAGAGTTCAGAGCCTGCTTGCGCTACACACAGTCGCTTTACACCCTGCTGATGCTTCCACAGACGGCGGACAGCCTTAAGCAGCAATATGCTGAGGCGTGTCAGCACACCGCTCAGAAGGCGCTTGATTTGGGCATCGTACCCAGCAAGGCACGCGAACGCGAGATGCGCGGTTATATATTCTATTGCGATATGGAAATGGCCGACTATGCCCAGGCCGACAAGCACATTGCTTACATCAGCAAGCGCGAGTATCCCGACTCTCTCTACTCTATTCTTGACTATAGTTATGCCGGAAAATATGAGGCGGAAAAGGGGAACAAGCAGCAGGCTATTGCTTATTACGACCGCATCCTGGGGCGCGACGCCTCACGCGCACCCTTCTACGACCATATTACCCAACTCTATCGTCAGATGGATCAACCCCTTTCTGCCGTGCCATATCAAGAGAAGGTGGCGAAGATGTTGGGCGATAAAAAGACACCTGCCAACGACTTGTTGCACGCTCGTCTCTATAAGGACGCGTTGAAACTTCCCGGTGCTGATACACCCGTGTTGCAGGCAAAGTTTGATAGCATTCTGAATAGCAGTATCAACTATTACGCCGCACGCTTGGCGCTGGATTCCGTAAAGCAATCCACCCCCCTGATGCTTTGTTACACCGAGGGCATCACAGAACTCTGCCACGAAGCGGGTCGTCCCATTGACGCCATCCCTTATTACAAGCGTTACTTGGAACTGCGTGGCGATAATAAGGGACTTTCCGACGAACTGCAACTGGCAAACCTCTATCGAAGTGCCAGTCTGAAAGACAAGCAACAGGCTGAGACCTATCTCCTTGCTGCCGATGAAATCTACGAACGCATCGCTCAAGAAATGGTAGCACCAGAGAATGCCGGACGTTATAATCCCGCACAGTATTACCTCCCCTGGTATCATCGTGCCGCCTTGTGGATTAAGAATGCCAACGAGGCAGAAGAGAACCCCAAGATGTACTATGAGAAGGCTTTGAGTCTCATCAGCAACGATGCGGCATACAAACGCCATAAGGAGGTGTGTGCGCAGTACTTGATGTTCTATTACTTCAAGACACACGATGATGAAACTTGCAAGAAGTACCTCACACTCGTGTTGGACGTAAACCCCTCAAATCGATTAGCACTGCAGATTAAGAATGTGCTGAAAGAACAGTAATGATTTTATTGCCTCGAGGAGGCAATAGCGACGAGTTTGATATGCGAAAAAATGAGACAAACCACAGGCTCATTTTTTCGCATTTTTTGATGTTTTTCGGACCCAAACTTTAACAAACATTAACATTCGACCTACTCGCCCTCGCAACAATATCTATTTGCGGCGCCAGAATAAGTAACATAGAAAACCGGTTGTTTAACCTTGAAAAAACTAGGTAACTTATTTTTTGACCCCAAAAATGGGTTTTTCGAGACAAAAAAAGTGGAGATAACCCCGATTCCTAGGGCTATCTCCACTTCCGTAATACAAAGATACAAAATTTTGGAGCGAAATGCAAATCCGTTAACACTTGTTAACACCACATTTATTTCTCATTTTTCTGCATTTTTCGGGTGAGAATTTGTGCCCCGTTTGACCGGTATTTTCGACATTATTGCTGTCCGGTAAAATTTGTCTCTTTATTTTAGAGAACACGAATTGCACGAATAACACGAATCCTTGCGGGGTATATATGACCGGATGGATATTAGAAAATTAGTGTTCATTAGTGGCTCCAAATAAAACAAACGAGTCTT
>JAZTYI010000101.1:0-3572 GCA_045636885.1 Alloprevotella sp. | reverse complement strand
CCTTCAAAAATTTTAAGTGTACATATACAAAGATAACAAAAAAACTTGGGATACACAAGTATATTGCTAATAATCAAATAGATAACATCTCAAAAATGTGTACAAAGATTAGCTATAAACAGGGGGAGAGCGCCGTCCGGATTAAATATCCCGCATGGGAGTTGTACTCTGTACTCTGTTATCTGTACTCTATCCTACAATTCTACCTCATTCACCACCTCACCATCAAAGAGGCGAACGATGCGGTCGGCGTAGTTAGCATCGTGTTGCGAGTGCGTTACCATGACGATGGTAGTACCCTCAGCGTGGAGTTCTTGAAGGAGTTGCATCACTTCCTTACCGTGCTTAGAGTCGAGGTTACCCGTGGGTTCGTCGGCAAGGATAATGCTGGGGCGCGAGATAACGGCGCGCGCGATGGCTACACGCTGTTGCTGACCGCCCGAAAGCTGTGAGGGGAAGTGGAGAGAGCGGTGTGACATTGCCACACGGCGGAGGTGTTCAATCACCTTTTCTTTGCGCTCCTTCTTGCTTGCGCCCATGTAGATGAGGGGGAGTTCTACATTTTCCGACACATTGAGTTCGTCAATAAGGTTGAAGCTTTGGAACACGAAACCGAGTTTGCCCTTACGGATATCCGTGCGCTGGTCTTCGGTCATGTGGCTCACGTCTTTGCCGTCGAGAAAGTAAGTGCCCTCTGTAGGAGTGTCAAGCAAACCGAGGATATTGAGCAAAGTGGATTTACCGCATCCCGAAGGGCCCATGATGGCAACAAATTCGCCTTTCTTCACTTCGAGATCTACATTTTGGAGTGCCCAAGTTTGAATGTCTTCAGTTTCAAATACTTTCTTGATGTTCTTTAAGGTAATCATAATAGTTGAGGTTTATAAGGTTTATAAGTTAATTAGGTTTTGAGAGCGCCGTCCGGACTGTTAATTCCGCATGGTAGTTGTACTCTGTACTCTATTATCTGTACTCTCCCATCACTCTTTCTTCACCACCTCCGCAGGTTGAATCTTGCTCACCTTCCAAATCTTGTTGCTGATGGTGAGAAGCGTAATGGCGACGACTATGAGGATGGCAAGGATGAGGTAGAAGAAGAGCCAGGGGAGGTCTTTGCCGAGGCCGATGTCTCCATCTACTACGAGTATCGTTGCTATGACGGCACTGGAAACGACAATGACGATTACGGCGCTGATAGCGAGCAGGCGCAGGTAATATTTGCCGAAGAGGAAGATGATGTCGCGAGTGTGTGCGCCGTGAATCTTGCGGAGTGCCACTTCCTTCTGTCGCCCACGACTTTCAAGGGCAATGGCGGAATACACACTCGCCACGATGCAGAGGATACTCACGATGACAAGCATCAGGCAGAGTTGGCGCATCATTTCAATCATGCGCATGTTGTTGAACCACTCATCTGCGAGATTGTGAATCGGCAGGATATTGCGGTCTCCCGGACGTGATTCGCGGTAGAGTTCGGTGATGTCGTCCTTCACCTTGTTGTACTTACCTTCCTTGGGGAAGATGATGTAGTTTGCATTGGGCGAGTGAGCCCCCATTTCCGAAAGGTTGCGCAAGTCGCGCCAGTCGATATCTTCGTCCACCATCCAGAAGGAAGGACCTGAATGAGAACCGTTACGATAACCGGCAAAGTTGGGAGCATAACCGATGAGCGTGTAGGAGCGTTGCTTGTAGAGCGGGCGCACTTGCTCGTCACGACTGACGTCAAGGTTCCACTTCTTGCGCAGACGCTCTGCCTGCTCGGTGCGTACGTAAATGGCGCTGTAAAAACCGTGTACCGTGCTATCGGCAGGGAGATTGGGAGTAATCTCTACCTTCAAGAGGTCAATCAGATTTTCGCTGGTGGAGAAGAAACTATAACCGTAGCCCTGGACCGTACCTTCATTATTTTTATAGGGCCAGAAATTGCGCACCAGTGTTTTGTCGAGTTGGTCGGGTGCTACTTCACAAGGGCTGAAAATGCTATACCCCACGTGTTCTACGTCCCTATTTTGCGCCAAACGACCAGCGAAGTCAGGAATGGCAATTTCAAAAGTGGGTTGAGGAATCATGATGGCCTGTTGGTAAGGCGTGCGGTCTTCGGAGATGCCTCCGCTTTCTTGTTTCTCTATGATACCAAACACATACATCATTCCGAGCACGGCAAAGGTAAGGAACATGCTCACGGTGAGTTGCGTGGTGAGCATAAAGCCTTGTCCCCTTGTCATCGTGCGGTGACTGCGCCCCACTCGCATACCTACGGGAATGCGCAACTGGCGGTAAACGGTGGCAAAGGCTGCGATGAGGACGAGCAAGAGGGTGGCAAGCGTAATCCACAGTTCAAGGTTCAGGATGAAGTCCACATCGAAATTCAGTTGCTTATGAAAGCGCTGTAGGATGGGGAGTGCGTAATCTGCAAGAGAGTAGGTCAGCGCCACGGTTGCAAGCATGGTCAGCGCAAAGACGATAACGACTTCCCAGGCAAGGAGCATGAAGAGGTGGCGCGTGCGAGCTCCCATCGTGCGGCGCAGTGCCATTTCGCGCGAACGGAGGGAGAAGAGTTGCAATTCCATTTTCAGGAATCCCATCACCCCAATGATAAGCACGCTGGCGCCTAACGAAAGTACCACCCCGATAATGAGAATGATGAGGAAGAGTTCATCGTTGTCGAAGGCCCGACCGTGTAGCTGGAAGGTGTATTCGGGAAAGGCGCTTTGTAGTTGTTTGAGTAAGTCCTCGCCCGTGTATCCCTCTGCCAATTCTGCGGTAAACCCGTTTCTGTTTTCAAAAGCCGTTTGGGGGTCGTTGCGGATAATCACTACGGCATTTGTGGTATGAGCATCCAGGCGGTCGGTCACCTTTATGACGTCGCGGATGGGGCGCTTCCCAGTGCCATCCCCCATTGCAAATTCAAAACCGCGGGGGTCGGTGCCTTCTCCAAAGAGTTGGGCACTCAATTCGTCGGTGATGAGGCAGTCGTTCTCCTCAAACTCGGTTAGAGGTTCGCCCGTTATGGCAGAGCGATACCCGTAGTACATCCAGTAGCGCGGAGAGGCATGTGTGTAATAGCAACTGCAGGTCTTGGGTTGGTCCGTGTTGTCGTAGAAAGTCTGGTCCAATCCCGTAATGGGTACATAACCATGTAGTCCTTCCATTGCAGGGAGTTTTAGGCTGAGCAAGTGATTGAAGAAATCATTGTCTAATTGTGCATTCGGCGGGAAGGAACCTGTCTTCCGGAGTCGCTACGTTTCTTCATAAGGAGTTGCTAATACACTGAACGAAGCGAGGTCCTGTTTTATCTGATTGTAATAAACGGAGCGCCCGAAGCCGTACATGAAGTACACCGTTATGGCAAAGCACACCACCCCTGCCGCCAGGCAGAGAATGGAAATGGCATTCTGCACTTTATATTTCAGCAGATTGCGCCAGGATGTTTTGAGGTGATGTAGGAACATGATGAGGTTGTGAGGTTGTAAGGGGGTGAGGTTATAAGGTTTTGAGGTTATGAGGTTGTGAGAACCATCCGGATGGCGCTCTCCCCCTGTTTATAGGGGGAGGGGACCAGCTCTGCTGGT
>JAZTYI010000100.1:0-12060 GCA_045636885.1 Alloprevotella sp. | reverse complement strand
GTCATAAATGCAAGGGATGATTACCTCTCCCTTGGTGTTGATAAATCCCGATTTGCCGTTTTGCTCGACAGGGGCAAGGTATTCAGAGAAGTTCTTCGCCCCGTCATAGATGCAAGGTACGACTACCTCTCCCTTGGTGTTGATAAAGCCCAATTTGTCGTTTTGCTCAACACGGGCAAAGCCTTCAGAGAACCACCACGTATTGTCATAAATGCAAGGTACGACTACCTCTCCCTTGGTGTTGACATAGCCCTCTTTGCCGTTTTGCTCAACACGGGAGATGCCTTCAGAGAAGGACCACGCATCGTCATAAATGCAAGGTACGACTACCTCTCCCTTAGTGTTGATAAAGCCCCATTTGTCGTTTTGCTTGACACGGGCAAGGCCTTCAGAGAAATTCCTCCACGCATCGTCATAAATGCAAGGAATGACTTGCTCGCCCTTGGTGTTGATAAAGCCAAATTTGCCGTTTTGCTTGACAAGGGCAAGACCATCGGAGAACATCCTCGCCACGTCATAAATGCAAGGAATGACTACCTCTCCTTTGGTATTGATAAAGCCCCATTTTCTGTTTTGCTTGACACGGGCAAAGCCTTCAGAGAAATTCCTCGCACCGTCATAAATGCAAGGTAGGACAACCTCTCCCTTGGTGTTGATAAAGCCCCATTTGTCGTTTTGCTTGACACAGGCAAGGCCTTCAGTGAACTTACTAACTTCCTCAAACTGTTTTTTGAAAAGAAAGCGCCCCTCGCTATCTACAAAATAGCCCACACCGTCGTACGTATTCACCGCAATAATAACTTTAGAGGCTTGGGGGGATTGTTCCGCAACTTGTTCGTTAGGATTTGCCATAAGGTATTTTGTTTAATTTTTTACTCAATGTACTCTACTTGCAAAGGTAATATAAAATATGATTGCTTCTCTATAACCAACGCATCTTTTTCAAGGGGGGAACTCTCACTTGGCAGGTACGGACGCACGGCTCGTGCGTCCTTCATCATGGGGGCATATTTGCGTCATGAGTACCCTTGAAGGTTGCGTCCCTAACCCCTACATGCGGCACAATAAAAAAGGACGCACGAACCGTGCGTCCCTACTTATTCAAATGGATTTCTATGCCGAATGGCAGTTGTACTCAGTCCAGGGCGTTGCCCTTCGCTATGGAGATTATGCCCTTACAGGGCGTTTACATGCCGGATGGCAACTGTTCTCTGTTCTCTGTTCTCTGTTCTCTGTACTCTAAAAAAACTATTTAAACATCTATGCGCTGTGCTTGTGTGGAGCGGAAGGCGGGGAAGATGCTGAGCATGACGCCCACAAGGACGCACACGAACATGCCGATGAATCCGTAGAGGAGGAAACTGATGTCGGTGCAAAAATTGAGCCAGAAGACAACAGCTTCGCCCGTGAAGAATCCGATGAGGGCAGCCACTCCGCCCACGCGCTTGAAGAAGATGCCGATGAGGAACAAACCTCCGATACCGCTGGAGAGAAGACCGAGAATCGTATTGAAATAGTCAAGGAGCGAGAGGATGTTCCACGTTGCCATGAGAAGCGCAAGACCTACGCCAAGCAAACCGGAAAGCATGCATGAAAGGCGCGCTACGCGGAGCATCTGCTTGTCTGTGACGTTCAACTTGAAGCGGCGGTAGAAGTCAACACTGAAGGCCGTTGAAACCGAACTGATGTTTGACGAAATCGTGGACATCGTTGCGGCAAAGATGGCGGCAATGAGCAATCCGGCTACGCCCGCGGGCATCTGACTCATCATGAAGAAGGGGAAGATGGCGTCTGACTTCTGCATTGTGAAGTCGAGTTCGGCGGGGTGGGTCTGATAGAACGTGTAGAGCCCCGTACCGATGACATAGAACGACACGCTGATGAACACGGACATGATGCCGTTCATCAAGATGCTTCGCCCTGCGCTCTTTTCGTCCTTCGTAGTGATGTAACGCTGAATGACGGTTTGGTCGGACGTGTAAGAGATGAGGTTGTTGGCCAACCCACCAAGGATGACTACCCAGAAGGTGGCACTGGTGAGGTCGAAGGCATAGTCGAAGAGGCGGAACTTGTCGTTAGCGATGGCGATGTCGAAGAAGCCTGACGCACCGCCCTCGGTGTTGAAAATAAGATAACCTGCTGCCAAAAAGGCGCCACCTACGAGGATAATACCCTGAACGACGTCGCCCCACACCACGGCTTCGACACCGCCCATTGTGCAATAAACAATGGTGATGAGCCCCATGAGGATGATGCACGTGTAAATGTCAATGCCCGTAACGGCCGTGAGCGCCAATGAGGGAAGGTAGAGCACAAGGGCCGTACGCGCCACCATGAACACAATGAAGAGTGCTGAAGCAATCAAGCGTGTGGAGAGGTTGAAGCGCATTTCGAGATACTCATACGCACTCGTGATGTTCAAGCGGCGGAAGTAAGGCAAGAAGTACTTTATGACGGGGAATGACACCAAGAGGATGGTGATGAGCATAGGATAGTAGGTCCAGTCCGTAGCATACGCCTTTGCGGGAATCGCCATGTAAGTGATGGCGCTGAGCATTGTGGCATAGATGGAGATACCTGCCGCCCACCAGGGGATGCGTCCCCCACCCTTGAAGAAGTCTTCAGAGGAGTTTTCGCGGAGCATGAAGAAATAACCTAAACCGAGCATGCCGATCATGTAAACGATGAGCACGGTCCAGTTGAGCCATCCGAAACCTACGCGCTGCTCCATTGACACTTCTGTGACATCTGCAGAGCGCACACCGGGCTTTGATTCTCCACCAATGACGTACCAACTACCTTGATAAGGAACTACGGCGGCACCTGCACGCGCAATCTTCTCACTCTGCGCTTCGCTCACCCATGAATTCGTGATGGTGTGGTAAAGGAAGATCTCTTGGTTAAATTGATACCACTCGGGAGCATGCGTCAGATAGCCTTCCTCGGGATGATTCAAGGCGCGCGTAAAGACGTCCTTATTCACACCGCCCAGCACAGCTACGTGAGCAACGCCAGATGTCACTGCCGAAGCACCGACAATGGCACACTCCTTGCCGTCAATCACAACGGGAGCCGTGGATTTCCACGTATTAGATTTTGCATCGTAATAAAGACCATCAGAATGGACATACGCCGTGTCTGACGCTGTGGCTGGAGCAAAGCCACCAAAGAGGTAGAAATGCTTGCTTATAGCGGCGGATTGAACGACACCTGCGGGTTGCTTACGCACACGTCCGGGGAGCGCGGGAAGGTTTTCCCACTTCGCATCCCACTTGCCGTCTTCATACTTCAAGCGGTAAGCGGAATTGGTTTCACCCCCTGCCACATAGATATACGTGCCATCATACGCACCTGCCGCTTCGCTCTTTGCCTCGGGCAATGCGGGGAGTGTGATGGTTTGAAGCACACCATCCTTCTCGCTCAACAAGTAAACGGCAGAGGTTGCCCCATCTGCACCAGCACCACCGATGCACACAAGACCCTCAGGAACTTGCACACTCACACCGTAGGCAACGGCAGGAACGGAAAGCGCATGCTTACTCCATAACGAAGCTTCATACGTGTAAACACTGCCGTAAAACTCCTTAGTGCCACCTTCTGCGGCAGGCACACCGGGGAAATTACAACCGCCTACAACTACGATCTTGTCACCAACAACACCCACAAAGGGGGCTGAAACTCCCTGCCCAGCTGACACCTCGAGGGGCGTAAGGGCGTTAAAATTGACTTGGTTGAACCTATTGTCATTTTGAGCAAATGCTCCCACCGTGGTGACCACGAGCAGGAGCACAAGCGAAAATATTCTGTTGAGAAACATCATACCTTATTTATTGCAACGTTCAAAGAAGTTAATGGCTTCGAGTTCTTGCTTCATGCGCGCTTCTTCCTCATCGGTCATATTCTGGAAGGGTGTGCGGTTAGGACCGAGGTCAAGACCAATCAACTTCATGATGCGCTTACCGCCCACGATATTACCGCGGAAATGGCAGATGACATCGATAACGTCCTGAGCAAACTCCTGGAGTTCGCGCGCCTTTTCAAGGTCGCCCTGATTCCACGCTTCGATAATGCCTGAGAGCACCGCGCCGTTGTAGTTCGTAGTGCCACCAATGCCACCCTGTGCGCCGCCCATAGCGAGGCAAGGAAGGATGGTTTCGTCTTGACCATGGAGCATGTCAAACTTGCCATTCTTATAACGGCGGCAACGGTTGTATTCGTAAAGACTTTCAAACGTATACTTGATGCCAGCAAAGTTGGGGATACGTCCGTCAACAGCCTTCAAGAAGTCAAGCATAGAGAGGAAAGCACCATTGAAAGCGGGGATGTGGTAGAAGTAGAAAGGAAGGTCAGGAGCACCTGAAGCAATTTCTTCACAATACTTCACAAGCTCCTCAATGCGAGCAACTTTTGGGAACGGAGGAGCCATTACAGCAACACCCCATGCACCAATCTTTTGAGCGTGAGCGGCAAGGCGATTACTGCTCTTCACACAGGTGCTGCCCACGTGAACAATCACTTTGAAACCTTCGGGAGCAGCAGCTATCCATGCTTCAGCAAGTTGCATACGCTCTTCTTCGGTGAGCATGTAGCCTTCACCCGAACTACCATTAATAAATACACCCTTCAAACCATTGCGTGCAAGCAAAGCGGCATAAGCGGGGATGGGTTCGAAATTCACCGATCCATCGGCATAAAAGGGAGTAAATGGGGCATTGATAAGCCCAACAATCTTTTCCATATCTTATTTATAGTTTGATACTTATATCACTTTGTTATTCCCATCCTAAAGCACTCGCACCGAGCACAGCGGCTTCGCTACCGTTGAGTGTAGAGACGAGAAGTTTTGCCTTGCCCTTGTAAACGAAGAGCACGTTTTCATCGTAAGCACGCTTGATGGGGTCCATGATGTAATCACCCGCCTTTGTCAAACCGCCGAAGAAGATGAAGGCTTCGGGAGAACTGAAGGCTGCAAAGTCGGCACATGCCGCACCGAGGCGACGACCTGTTTCTTCAAAAATTTCAAGCGCTAACTTATCTCCCTGTTCTGCTGCTTGGAACACATCAAAAGAAGTGATTTCATCGGGGTTGAGTTGGCGAAGAAGACTTGCTTCTGTGCTGCCTTCCAACACGAGACGCGCTGTGCGTGCCACACCCGTTGCCGAGCAATAAGTTTCCAAGCATCCCTTACGTCCGCATCCACAGGGGCGAGCGCTTTCGGTGTGATCCACAATCACGTGACCCAATTCGCCGGCGAAACCGTCAGAACCGTAAATCACGCGTCCATCACACACAATGCCTGAACCGACACCAGTGCCCAAAGTAATCATAATGAAATTCTTCATACCGCGAGCCGCACCATAAGTCATTTCACCCATTGCTGCCGCATTGGCATCATTAGTAACGCGTACAGGCACACCGAGAGCATCGCTAAAGAGTTTTGCAATGGGCACAATGCCCTTCCACTCCAAGTTAGCGGCATTGTCAATCGTACCAGTATAGTAATTCGCATTGGGCGCACCAATACCCATGCCCTTAATCATTTCTATACCCCCAACGAGGTCGAGAGCGGGTTGGAGCGCTTCAACAGCTGTCTTTACATACTCTTCCACATTCTTATAACCACGTGTCTTGATGGCTGTTTGCGCCTTAATGTTACCACGTGCATCAACAATACCAAATACGGAGTTTGTACCACCCATGTCAAGACCAATTACATAGGGCTTTTCTAAAGTTTGATCCATTGTAAATTATATTAAATTAGTTTATTTCGCTTTATGCTTACGGAGGAATGTGTTATCAGTACATCTCGTCTTGCAAATATACATATATTTGAGAAATCAAACAGTATTTTAGACTTCAATTTGAGTTTATCTGTCAAAACAGTTCTTGATTTTACGCCGTAAGGAATGTAAGAACCGCTTTACGGCATTAGTTTCTTCAATCTTGCAAAACTCAAAAGTAAGGTTTTACACCCTACCCCCTGGAAATCAACCACAGCTTTCGCACTGTTTCCAGTGCCTTCAAGACTTAATACGGTGCCACAACCAAATCGTTCGTGCTCTACTCGGTCTCCTACGGAATAATGTAACGAACCGCCTGACGCAGAAGCGCTATGAAGCGATGGTTGCACGGTTGAAGAGCGTTGTAGCGACACGGGGCGCAAGGTAGGTGTAGGTCGCGGAGTGCTCACCGTGCTGGTGCGAGATGTAAAAGGAGATGTTGCGTTTTGCCCTTGAGTGCCACTTGATGACGCGGTAAAGAAGCGATTGGGGATGTTTTTGAGAAAACTACTCTCTACACAATACTGAAATTGCCCCCACTTAAAGCGTGTTTTGGCATAACTTAGGAAACAGTAACGCTTGGCACGCGTAACAGCCACGTAAAACAAGCGACGCTCTTCCTCAACCTCTTTACCCGAAAAACGTGCGGATTCGGCAGGGAAAAGTCCTTCTTCCATACCGGTAACAAACACAGCTTCAAATTCCAGACCTTTTGCTGCATGCACCGTCATTAGCGTCACGCGGGGTTCGTTGTCATCCTTCTGGTCAGCATCTGTGAGGAGCGAAACTTTCGCCAAATAATCTGTCAACGATAGGTGTTCTATACCTTGCTCCTCGCGTTGTTCCGTTTCCATTTCCGCCATGGCACCGATGAGCTCTTCCAAGTTTTGCATCTTAGCTGCACCTTCTACCCCCTCGCCTTCCAAGTCTTTATGTATTCCTTCATCAAATACTATCTTCTTCGCTAATTCACAAACAGATATACCTTGTTCAGACAACTCCTTATAGCGAGCTATCGATGAAGCAAAATCCCTGATACGCTTGAGTGTGGCCGAAGAGAGCGACAACTCACCTTCCTCCGGATGCATCGCAACATAAAGTAGAGGCAGGGAGTGTTCAATGGCCGCCATTTTAAGTTTGTTGATACTTGTATCACCAATACCGCGACGGGGATAATTTACAATGCGCTTAAAAGCTTCTTCATCGTTAGGATTAGCTATAAGACGGAGATACGCCAAAAGATCTTTCACTTCCTTGCGCTGATAGAACGAGAGTCCTCCGTAAATGCGGTAAGGAATTCCCTGCAGGCGGAAGGCATCTTCAAACGAACGGCTCTGCGCATTAGTGCGATAAAGGATAGCTATGTCGTTATAGGGTACTCCCTTTTGGCGCTTCAATTTATTGATTTCTGCCGCCACTTTATAACTTTCATCTTTATCGCTTGCGGTAGCAAACAACTGTAACGCACTACCCTCTCCGCTATTGCTGTACACATTCTTGGGAATTTGATGCTGATTGTGTGAGATGATAGCATTTGCAGCTCCTACAATCATTCCCGTACTACGGTAGTTGCACTCCAATTTTATCACCTTTGCCGTGGGGTACTGACGCGTGAAATTCAGAATGTTTTCAATGCGTGCGCCGCGAAAACCATATATACTCTGAGCATCATCCCCTACTACGCTGATACATGACTCAGGCGTTGTGAGTTGTGAAATGATCTGATGCTGGACATAGTTCGTATCCTGATACTCATCAACAAGGATATAAGTAAAGCGTTGTTGATAACGCAAGCGGATATCTTCGCGAGCACGAAACAGGCGGTAGGTTTCAACAAGCAAGTCATCAAAATCCATGGCATTCGCCAGACGGCAACGATTCTTATAACGCTCATAAATAGCGTAAATTTCAGGCATATTTGCAAGCATATCCGACTTACGCTGAACACTATCCGCTCGATAATCTTCAGGCATTACAAGACGGTTTTTTGCCGCTGAAATACGAGATAAGACAGCCGAGGGTTTATACAACTTGGTGTCCAACTCCATCTCCTTGACAATCGTATTGATTAGCGACTGAGCATCGCTTTGGTCGTAGATAGTAAAGTTCGACGTATAACCTATATGTTGTGCTTCAAATCTTAAGATGCGCCCAAAGAGACTATGAAACGTGCCAGACCATAGTTGCTTGGTTACTTCATTATCCACCAACTTTGCGATACGTTCGTTCATCTCTCGAGCGGCCTTATTGGTAAACGTAAGGGCCAATATTTGCCAGGGTTGCACGCCTTGATGCAACAGATAAGCAATCTTGTAGGTCAACACGCGCGTCTTCCCCGAACCTGCACCAGCGAGTATGAGCGTAGGTCCGTTGCAACAGGTGACTGCTTCGAGTTGTGCTTTGTCTAAATAGTTTTGTAAGTCTTGCATTTCTATTTTGGTAATCCGTTCTCCATCCCAGCACGCATCAATGCGTCTGTTTCTGCTGCATATCGTGCTGAAGTTTACGTTCGTAGAAGGTCACCTTCATGTGAAGTTCCTCCATATCAATCGAATCTCCAGCAATATCTTTTGCTTTACGAAGTTCTTCACGTGCCTGCTCAAGCAGCACGGAGTCTTTTAACAAAATCCCCTCTTCACGGGCATTTAACGCCAAGGGGTATGCATCACGAATGGAGTCGATCAATGCTACAGCTGTAGTGTAATCAGCGGTCACAAAAGCTTCACGCGCTTGACTTACCAATTGCGCTCCTCCTAATTCTGCTTTTTCACGTTCGGTCAATGCATTACCGCAACCTACGAGCAACAAACAAGAAACGAACAATAAACCTATTTTCTTCATAAACGCTAAATTTGATTTTTCTACAAAAGTATTAAAAAGTTAGGAATTGATAAGAAAGAAAAAAGGAGAAAGACTGCATTGCTACAATCTTTCTCCCTCTATACTTCATTCAGAAGATATATTATTCAGCATCCTTCTGTTCGTTTTCAGCAATAAGCTTATTCTGAATATCACCAGGAACGAGTTCGTAAGAGGCAAACTTCATAATGAACGAAGCGCGACCTCCAGTGATAGAACTCAAGGTTGTTGAATAAGTTGACATTTCCTTCAAAGGTACCTTTGCCTGAAGCTTTTCATAACCATTTTCAGAGTTCATACCTACAATCATTCCACGACGTCCCTGAAGATCACTCATCACGTCACCCATCTTATCGGCGGGCACGAATACTTCTACGTCATAGATGGGTTCAAGAATCTTAGGACCTGCTTCGCGGAACGCCTGACTGAACGCGTTGCGACCAGCAAGCATGAATGAGAGTTCGTTAGAATCTACGGGGTGCATCTTACCATCGTAAACAACTACGCGCACGTCGCGAGCGTAACTACCAGTAAGAGGTCCTTGCTCCATACGGCTCATGATACCCTTAAGGATGGCGGGCATGAAGCGTGCGTCGATCGCACCACCTACTACACTATTGATAAATACTAACTTACCACCCCATTCAAGGTCAATTTCTTCCTTACCCTTGATGTTTACGCGGATTTCCTGACCGCCAAAGGTGTAAGCCGTTGGATCGGGCATACCATCTTGATAGGGTTCCACAATGAGGTGCACTTCACCAAACTGACCAGCACCACCCGATTGCTTCTTGTGGCGATAATCTGCACGAGCAGCCTTGGTGATTGTTTCGCGATAAGGAATGCGTTGTTGATAGAATTCAATCTGAATCTTATCAATATTTTCAAGACGCCACTTGAGCGTACGCAAGTGGAATTCACCCTGACCATGAACGAGAATCTGACGCAATTCCTTGCTTTGTTCTACTTCCCATGTGGGGTCTTCCTGACGCATGCGTGTGAGCGCTGCCATCATCTTTTCTGTATCTGCCTCGTTAATAGCACGAATAGCACGTGTATACTTCGCATTAGGATACTTAATGAAGTTGAAGCGGTTTTCACAATCCTTTGCATTAAGAGTGTTACCTGTGCGAACGTCCTTCAACTTAACAGAGCAACCGATATCACCAGCAGAGAGTTGTTCTACCTTTTCACGGTTGGCACCCGAACAAACAAAAATCTGAGACATGCGTTCCTTAGAACCACGGTCGGCATTCGTAAGGTCGTCACCTTCCTTAAGCACACCACTCATCACCTTAAAGTATTGAACTTCACCGATATGGGGTTCTACACCTGTCTTAAAGAAATAAACGGATGTGGGAGCGTCTGGCACGGGTTTCACTTCTTCACCACGTGTATTGAACACGGCGGGCATTTCGTCAACGTGAGGCACAACATTGCCCAAGAATTCCATCAAACGACCTACGCCCATATCCTTACCTGCACATACGCAGAACACGGGGAAGATAGAGCGTGTCACCATACCCTTGCGGATACCTTCACGCATTTCGTCTTCGGTAAGATATTCTGTTTCAAAGAATTTTTCCATCAATGCTTCATCGTTTTCCGCCGCAGCTTCAACGAGCGCCTTGTGTAATTCTTCCGCCTTTGCCTTTTCGCTTTCGGGGATATCCTCAATTGTGGGTTCACCACCCTCAGCTGCCCATGTTAACTTCTTCATCAAGATAATATCAATCAATGAATTGAAGTTAGCACCAGGATTCAAGGGATACTGAACGGGAACTACCTTTGAACCATAAATATTTTGTAAATCCTCAAGAATTTGGTCGTAATCACACTTGTCATCATCAAGCTGATTCACGAGGAAAATAACGGGCTTCTGAAGCTTTTCAGTATAGCGGAAGTGATTCTGAGTACCTACTTCAGGACCAAACTGACCATTGATAAGCAACACAGCCGTATCTGTTACATTGAGCGCAGTTAATGCCGCACCAACGAAATCATCACTACCAGGGCAGTCAATGATGTTCAACTTCTTGCCCTTCCATTCAGTGTGGAACACGGTTGAAAATACAGAGTATCCATAATCGTGCTCAACGGGGAAGTAGTCACTCACGGTATTCTTCTGAGTGATACGTCCACGGCGACTAATTTGACCACTATGATAAAGCAATGACTCTGTCAAAGTGGTCTTACCCGATCCATCATTACCAAGCAGGGCAATGTTCTTGATTTCTTGAGAATTGTAAACTTTCATGGTATTCTACTTTTTACAATTGTTAGGTTAGTAAATCTTGGACTTTGTTTTCAAAGCACTAGACATAAAGTTGGATGCCTCAAAAACGAGCGCAATTTATAAATAATATTTTAGGAAGCAAAAGGGTGCGTATATGTTGTACAACATAAGTTCGCAACAAAACATCCCAATCAAAGGTTACATAGTCGCTATTTCTTATTGAGAGTGAAGGAGACAATATTTATATTAGTCAAGGAGGCAATATTTATAACGATATTATTTAGACATATAGGAGATAATATAACAAGCACTAACCCGATAGTTTTGTTTCAAATAGTTTATGTAGATGTTTGCAAACATAAATATATATAAATCAACGGTTATTCCTTTGTTCTATCTATTAACGTGATAAAAAAAGAGCAGACCGAAAGGGGCTGCTCTACGTAAGATTTATGTGGTGTAAAACAATTTTCAACATTTATGAGGTGTGTCATTTTCCTCTTGAGCTTGGTGCTTCTTTACGAGCATTTCAAGAATTAAGGATTTGTCTGTTGCTATTGTGTAAGTAGTATCATCTACATTCTCCTCGATAACATTATAACCGTGTACCTCAAAATGGTGTACTTCCCTGTTACTTCCTTCTTCTTCAAGACTCAGCGCATAGGTCTCTCTATAATCATCCCACTCGCATATGCTTTGCACATATAATGTTTTAATATTTTCGGCAGCTTCGCCGTCATTTAATAGAAAGACTTTGTCTTCTTTTTCTAATTCATCAAATGTAGTCATTTCGTTTGTTTGATTTAGTGACTCCGCAAAAGTGCTCTACTTACGACTAGAAAATCATGAGAGTCGTGTTAAAAAAACTCACTTGATTTCACAGAAAGACCTCATGGGAGTATACCCCCAATCGCTTGCCGGATAACAATATGAATTTATTCATAAAATGTATAAAGAGCAAAGACTCCCATAACTACAAAAGTTACAGGAGTCTTAAAGTTTATCGTAAGTCGCTTGAATTACTTCTTGTTCAAGTAGAGGTCAGCCTGAACGGCGCAAGCTACTGTACAACCTACCATGGGATTGTTACCGATACCGAGGAAGCCCATCATTTCTACGTGAGCGGGCACTGAAGATGAACCAGCGAACTGAGCATCTGAGTGCATACGACCGAGTGTGTCAGTC
>JAZTYI010000099.1:0-3171 GCA_045636885.1 Alloprevotella sp. | reverse complement strand
TCTATCGGTCCCCGTAGGAGGACCCACAACGACCGGATAAGTTAAAGCAATTTGTAGCATATCCTGGTGCTGTGGGTCCTCCTACGGGGACCGATAGCTTTATTCGTTCGTAGAGTACCACCGCAGGTTCGCCCTGCTCACCCACGGTTATGCAAGTGTGCCCTCCTACGGGGGCATTTCGGATGGTTAAATCCTCTGACGAATGTTTTTTAAAACTATATTTGGGTCAACTGCTATATTATTGCCATTTTTTTTTGATCTAAAAGAAATTGCTATCACAGAATAATAAACTACCTTTACATGTGAAACGCACTTGCAGAACTTAAATTATCGTCTTAAAATTTCTACCATGCACCTCCCCACTCAAAATAATCCACAACAGCAACAAGTGATAGACACCCAGCAGGGTGAATGCCTCGTACTCGCCCCTCCGGGATGTGGCAAGACACATATCCTTGCCGAACGCATTGCGAGGGCGTTGGAGATGGGGCGTGAGGTGCAGGACATGCTTTGCCTCACGTTCACCAACCGTGCGGCACGCGGCATGCGCACCCGCATTTCCGAGCGCTTGAGTTGTGACGTGGAGCAACTCTTTGTGGGAAACGTCCACCGCTATTGTTCGGGGTTGCTTTACGAACAGGGACTCATAGGTGGGGATTATAGTATTTTGGACGAGATGGATGCTAACGACATCATCCACACTATTTGTGCGCGCTCGCTGCAGGCGCCTACGTCCGAGAACGTCCACACGACGCACAACTACCAGCACTTCATGCAGCAGTTGCGCCTGAATGTCCCCAACGAACTCGTGCTTCATGCCTCCTCACTGGCATACAAACAGCAGCTTCGCGAACTCTGTGCGCATGCTCATTTGCCCTACGGTCGCACGGCACTGCTCAAAATTTACGATTGTCCGGAAATCATTCCGCCTGAAATTGGGGCGCACTACAAGGATGTGCTCTACACCATGGACTTTGCACGAAAGTATGAGGCCTACAAGCAGGAGCACAACCTCCTTGACTTTGACGACATCATTATCAAGGCCTACGCTTACCTGCGCGACACGCTAGATCACCAGCGCTACTCGTGGATCCAGATAGACGAGGTGCAGGACCTCAACCCCATGCAGTTGGCGATTATTGATTTGCTCTATGCCCGATCCGAACATTCCTCTTTGCTCTATCTTGGCGATGAGCAACAGGCCATATTTGCCTTCCTTGGCGCAAAGAAAGAAACACTTGAGCAACTGAAGCAACAATGTGAGGGGCACATCTTCCGCCTGAACGAGAATTTCCGCGCACCACGCCACTTGCTGAATGTCTTCAATGACTTCGCACAGGCAAACTTAGGAGTTTCCCCCGAATTGCTTTCGACAACGACACGAGAAATAGAGGGTGTTACCCCAGAATACCTCAGTTTTTGCTTCTCGGATAGTAACACCGAAGAGGCAGAGAATATCGTGCACCGCCTGCTGCCTCACCTCTGTGAAAACAAGGAGGAGACCGTGGCGGTCATCGTACCCACGAACAGGGATGCCGACCTGCTCTGCAACCTCATGACCGGCATCCCTCACTTTAAGATTTCGGGCGTTGACCTGTTTTCTACACCCGATATGAAAACCCTGTTGGCGCACCTCAACGTGATTACAAATGAGCACAGCCACATGGCATGGTCGCGCCTGCTTACGGCGCTCGGTATCGAACCCAGTTCTTCCCGCAGCCGCGCCATCATCAATCGCCTTAAGCAACTCCGCATTCTTCCCACCGACCTCCTGCTCTATACGGGCGAGACCTATCTCAGCGCCTTCTGTAAGGCGTATGAGGAGCAAACGCTGGTCATCTACGACACGGAAACTACGGGACTCGATGTCTTCAACGATGAGATTGTGCAACTCGCTGCATTTAAGGTGCGGGGCGGTAAGAAAATAGAAGGCAGCGACTTTGAACTCCTGCTGGAAACGAGGCGCGAGATTCCCCCAATGCTGGGAGAAATTCCCAATCCCCTGGTGGAAGTCTATGCCACGCGTGAACACCAGTCTCGCAAAGAAGGATTGCAGAAATTTATGGAGTATGCCGAAGGGTGCGTACTCGTTGGGCACAACATCAACTACGACAACCGCATTCTCCACAATAACCTCCAGGCGCTCGGTCTCTCTTCCACGCTTCCCCTCACCATGGCGGCGGGAGCAGAAAGGTATGCCCACTCCGTATTTGACACGTTGAAACTCGCCCGTCTGCTTTTCCCCCGTCAACACAACCATAAGTTGAAGACGCTTCTGGAAAATCTTGGACTTGAAGGGGAGAACTCACACCTTGCAGACGACGATATTTTTGCGACCTTCCAACTCCTGCAACTGTGCTACACTCAGGCACGCACACTCGTGGCGGAACAAGTAGAAAAACTACGTGCTCCAGAACTGCAACGCATAGCCGATCGCCTCACCGAGCGCTATGCCATTGCCTTCTATCATGCGCAGGCCCTGCTGATGGAACAGTCCGCTTCCACTACTCCGCAACTGATTCGCGAAATCCACTTTGCCGTGGAAGAGTTGGGGTTGCACATTGAGAAGTTAGACTATTTCACCGACTACCTCCGCTATGACGTGCTCAACCCAGCGGAAACGCCCTACCTGCTACAACAATTAGAGCGCCACACACTGATGCTCAACACGCTCAAGGAGGCAGACCTCTGTGATAGCGAGAGCATGCGTCGCCGGGGGGAGCAGGTGTTTGTCACTACAGTACACAAAGCCAAGGGACTGGAATTTGACAATGTCATCGTGAGCAGTGTTTCTAAAGAAGTTTACCCCTTCTACAACAGCAAGACCGACGAAGAGCAGCACGAGGATGCCCGCAAACTTTATGTGGCCATCTCACGCGCCAAGCGCCGTCTCTATATCAGTTACTACAACCTCTATCACATGACCGACCGCCACGGCACTGCCCGCACCTTCTCGCGCGGTCCCTCGCCCTTCCTCGAGAGCATCGCGCCCCATTTTTCGCATTGGCAATTTTAGTTGCGTAGAGAATTTAGAACCCCACTTTCGTCATGCCCCTATGGGTAGGGTGCTAAAAATTGTAATAATAAATGAGACTGTTTTGAGAGGTATTGGGGATTAAGAATCTACTAATCCAGGTGGTCAAGACGCCGAAGGTGTCTCCGCTCAGTAAC
>JAZTYI010000098.1:0-12691 GCA_045636885.1 Alloprevotella sp. | reverse complement strand
CTTAAGCATCATCTTGGGGTGATAGGGACAACGACCAGACTCCTTATATAACTTGTGAAAAGAATCTAGATTTAGATTGTCAACTATCGTACTGATGATGCGGACAGGATCACTATCCGAAATATTCTCATCAATTCTCTGAGGAAAAAGGACCAATTGGTTGGGTATGTAAGGACGAAAATGTAACTTTGTCATGTTTTTGAACTTATGCCTAAAGTTACAAATATTTTAGGTAATAGCAAAGTCCTGGCTTGTGAAAGTCGGGACTTTGTCATATAAATAAAAACAAAATTAGAGGGTGCGCCAATTTTGACACACCCTCGCTGTTTTATTTTGGACTTAACATCCCCGTCCATCAAGACTGCAGGCAGCACCCGTGGGCACTTCTTCCGCCAGCGTATCCGAAGTAGGAGCAAGGGTAAGGCGGTCGAGCGAGAATACGATGCTTCCGTCGGTCTGCACAAAGCAGGGGATGCCGATGGTGCCACGCTCTTTTACGCGGTCAAAGGCGGGATGCGTGTCGCGCAGGCGCAGAAATTCTTTCAAGTTAAGCGGACTTTCACCGATGTCGATGAGCGTGAAGCGCGCATCGGTCTTTGCTATTTCTTTGATTTGGGTGCAGTCGGGACATCCCGACATAACATAGACTTTCATAGGGGGTGAGGTTGTTAGGTTTTAAGGTTTTAAGGTTATGAGGTTATAAGGGGAGGGGTGGTGAGGGGGAGTGACTTATTTCCGTTTTCCCTTCTTTTCCTTTCCCTGCTTCTTTCCTTTCTTGCTATTCTTCGGCGCAAAAACGTTGGGTGCTGGGGTTGAGAAAATATCAACATCCTCACCGATGAGGGAGAAGTCGAGAATCTTGCGCTCAAGGTTGGCACGCTCAACGCGGATGCGCACCTTGTCGCCAAGGGCATAGACACGGCGGGTGCGGCGTCCGACAAGGCAGTAATTGCGTTCGTCAAACTCGTAATAGTCGCCCGTTAAGTCGCGCAAGGGCACCATGCCTTCGCAATTATTTTCGTCCAACTCGACGTAGATACCGAATTCCGTAACCCCTGAAATCTTACCCTCAAATTCCTGACCAATGCGGGCGCTCATGAATTCCACTTGCTTGTACTTGATAGAGGAACGTTCGGCCGCCGCCGCCAGTTGCTCCATTTGCGAGCAGTGTTCGCAAAGGTTTTCATACTTTGTTTGGCTCACGCTTCTGCCTCCCTCTTCATAGCGCGTGAGAAGGCGGTGAACAAGTGTGTCGGGGTAGCGACGGATGGGCGAAGTGAAGTGCGTGTAGTGCTGGAACATAAGGCCGTAGTGCCCAATGTTGTGCGTAGAATACTTTGCCTTCATCATGGCGCGGAGTGCCACGAGTTCAACAACGCCTTCTTCCTTCTTGCCCTTCACATCGTCGAGCAACTTATTGATGCTCATCGACACATCCTTCTTCGAACCCTCCGTACGGAGGCGATAGCCGAATTTAGCAATGAAGCTCTGGAGCTTTTCCAACTTTTCGGGGTCAGGAACGTCGTGAATGCGGTAGGGGAGCACCTTGGGCGTCTTTCCCTTTGGTACAAGGGCAATGCTTTCTGCCACCGAGCGGTTTGCAAGCAGCATAAATTCTTCCACAAGTTTGTTGGCGTCCTTCGCAATCTTGATGTACGTGCTAATGGGAGTGCCCTTCTCGTCAATTTCAAAGCGCACCTCGGGACGGTCAAAGCCTATCGCACCATTCTTAAAGCGCTTGGTACGCAGTTGTTTCGCAAGGCGGTTGAGGACTAAGAGTTCGCGGGCATATTCCCCCACAGGATTTTCAAAAGAACCCGTAATTTCGGGATGTTCACCGGGAAGGTTGTAATCTTGCTCGGAAGCCTCGCCGTTTTGCTCAAAGATGTGTTGCACTTCTTCGTAAGCAAAGCGTCGGTTGGAACGAATTACGGTGTGGGCAAGGCGCCATTTCAGCACGTCGCCCTTTTCATTCATGCGGAAGATAGCAGAGTAGGTGAGCTTGTCTTCGTCGGGGCGGAGCGAACAGATGAAATTACAAAGTCTTTCAGGAAGCATGGGGATGGTTCGGTCAACGAGATAGACGCTTGTCGCACGCTTTTCTGCCTCACGGTCAATAATGTCGCCCTCCTTCACATAGTGGGACACGTCAGCGATATGTACGCCCACTTCCCACTCACCCTTTTCGAGCGGACGGATAGAAATGGCGTCGTCAAAGTCTTTGGCGTCCTTCGGGTCAATCGTTACGGTCAAGACATCGCGCATGTCGAGGCGGCGCGCTACTTCTTCGGGCGTGATTCCGGGTTCTATTTTCTCGGCGGCGCGTTCTACGTTGGCGGGATACTTGTAGGGCAAGCCGTATTCGGCAAGGATGGCGTGCATTTCGGCATTGTTTTCGCCCTGCTTGCCGAGAATGTCAATCACCTTCCCCACGGGACTCTTCGAATCCTCAGGCCATTCCACGATTTGCACTAAGGCTTTGTCGCCTGTCTTACCGCCCTTGAGCGCCGTCTTGGGAACAAAAATATCGGTCGCCAAAGAGCGACTCTCGGTAATGAGAAAGGCGTAATTCTTTTCCACCTGGAGCTGACCGACAAACGTATCTTTCACGCGTTCTACAATCTCCGTCACCTGCGCCTCACGAGTATGTCCATGTCGGCGGGCAAGCATCGTAACTCTTACGCGGTCGCCATCAAGCGCGTGCATTGCGTTGCGCTCACAAACGAGAATATCCTTACCGCCATCGTCGGGAACAAAAATATTGTGCCCATTGCGCTTACGGCGGAAGGTACCTACCATGTCGTTACTGCGGTGTACACGGCGGTACACCCCTTCTGCGGCACGCGCAAGGTAGTCGTCAAACACGAGGTCGTCAATCACGTCCATCACCAGCATCTTGGCACCGTGCGTCTTGGCTTGCAGGTGGCGGAAGATGTGCTTTATATCTAAATCCTTGGCGGGATTCATTTCAAACAACGTCAGCAATCCTTCATGGATCTCCTTTTTTGAAAGGCGCGGCGCCTTTTCTTTATTCTTGTTCTTAGCCATGGTAAGTGAGATTTTTAGTTAACGAGTGGATGAGGTACAAGTAAACGAGGTACAAGTAGACGAGAAAGTTACCGAGATCAAAGATTATAAATTCCGCACGGTAGTTGTACTCTGTACTCTGTACTCTATCAGTTGTACTCTGTACTCTCAAACGGTTTATATAAGCAAAAGTAAAGATATTTTTTCCAAGTGGGGGAGGGTTTACGTATTTTATGACTAAAAAAACCACTTTTTCTTCCTAAATTTGCGGTCTATGAGGTGGTTGAAGTACATAATCGTTGTCATTCTATTGGGATGTGGTGTGATTCATGCCACAGCGCAAGTTGCTGTGCGTGTCGACTCCGTGGAGTATAATGGCGATACGATTCCACACATCACCTTCCCCACGCTTCATAAGTATCCCCCCAGGAAGTTTAAAACCACGAAAGCGCAGCAACGCTATGACCGCCTTGTGCGCAACGTGAAGCGTGTTTACCCCTTAGCAAAACTGGTGCGCCAAACCATTTTGGAGACGTATGAAGTCCTGCAACTCCTGCCCGAGAGTGAGCGTGAGGCACACTTAAAGCGTGTGGAGAAGGGGCTTATCGAACAATATGGTAAGCAATTCAAGAAATTGAGTCGCACACAGGGACGTCTGCTCGTAAAACTCGTAGATCGCGAGTGTAACAATACGGGTTACACCATCACCAAGGCCTTTTTGGGAGCAGTCCGCGCGAATATTTATCAAGGCGTCGCCCTGCTGTTTGGCAATAGTCTGAATAAGCACTATGACCCCGAGGGTGAGGATAAGGAAGTGGAGCGCATTGTGCTGATGATAGAAAGTGGGCAAATCTAAACCTCAGCGGTGCGGATGGGTGAGTTAAAACGGACTTTTTCACCACCCATTTTTACTCCGAAAATAGGCCCTGAAAATCAAGTGGTTATAATAGCCCAAATTATAAGTAACCTTGTAAAGATTATAAGTAACCTTGTTAAAATTATGTTACTTATTGTTTTTACGAAAATAGGTATTGTAAAAACGACCTCCCATATACTCCCTAAAAAATGCCCCAAACGCTCATCCAAACCTTAACCCCGATGCACGGAGCCCAAGAGGCGCGTGCCATCGTCTATGCCCTGCTCGAAGATGTCTTCGGGTTGAGCAAGACGGACGTACTCTTGGGCAGGTTTGAGGCACTCTCGGAGGCGGAAAAGTTGCACTTTGCGGAATGTGCCAAGCGTCTTTCGACGGGCGAACCGCTACAATATGTTGTAGGTACAGCGCCTTTTGGCGAACTCCGCTTTGAGGTGACGCCCGCCACACTCATTCCGCGCCCCGAGACGCTTGAACTCGTGGAGTGGGTAGCGACGGATGAACAGGTCCGACCCGCGCTCCGCTTGCTCGACATCGGTACCGGCTCGGGCTGTATTGCCATCTCGCTTGCCAAACATCTCCCTCAGGCAGTGGTTTCGGCGTGGGATATTTCGGCAGAAGCGCTCGCCGTAGCCCGTCGTAATGCCCAGCGCAACGGGGTGACGGTAGACTTCAAGCAAGTGGATGTGCTCCATGTTTCAGAGGCGGAAACCTACGACTGCATCGTGAGTAACCCGCCCTATATCTGCGAGGAGGAAAAGGCAGAGATGACCGATTCCGTACTGTTTCACGAGCCCCACACGGCACTCTTCGTGCCCAACACCGACCCCCTGCGCTTCTACCGCGTTATTGCTGAACTCGGAATGCGTTGTCTTTCGCCCGGCGGAACTCTTTATTTTGAAATCAACCGTGCCTATGGCGCCGAGACCTGCAACTTGCTCCGCGACTTAGGATTCCGTGATGTGGAACTGCGCAAGGATTTCTACGGTAACGACAGGATGGTAAAAGGGGAAATGAGAAAGGAGAAATGAGAAAGGAGAAAGGTTATGCGGGACGTTATCAGTGAGTAGTGAGTAGTCCATGCGGGACGGCAATCGTTTATCTCGGAAACTATCTTGTCTACTTGTACCTTGTTTACTTGTCAACTAAAACACACTGCTATGCAAAAATACATGCTTCGCTGCATCCAACTTGCCCGTCAGGGTGAGCAGACTGCCCCTCCAAATCCGATGGTGGGGGCTGTAATTGTGCACAACGACCGCATCATTGGTGAAGGGTACCATGTGCGTTGCGGAGAAGCCCATGCCGAAGTAAATGCCGTGCGCTCCGTGCGCCCCGAAGACCGTCCGTTGCTCCGCGAAAGCACCATATACGTCAGTCTCGAACCGTGCGCGCATTATGGGAAAACCCCTCCCTGTGCAGAGTTGATTATCCGCGAGGGTATTCCCCGTGTTGTGGTGGGGTGTGTAGACCCTTTTGCAAAAGTGAAAGGCAAAGGCATTCAGATGCTTCGCGACGCGGGCTGTGAAGTCATTGTAGGCGTGTGTGAAGCGGAGTGTCAGGCGCTCAACCGTCACTTCTTTACGTTTCATACCCACAAGCGCCCCTACATTACCCTGAAATGGGCGCGCACGGCAGATGGATTTATCGATGCCTGCCGAACGGATACTACGCAAAAGCCCCTGCTGATTTCTACCCCCGAAACGCAACTTCGCAGCCACCGCTTGCGCACTACGCATCAGGCGATTCTCGTGGGGCATCGCACCTTGTTGCTCGACAAGCCCTCGCTCACACCCCGTGCTTGGGACGGTCCCGCTCCGCTACGCCTTGTGCTGGGCAATATTCCCGAAGCCGAACTCCCCGAAGGTTTTGAAGTCTTCACCGATATTGACACCCTGCTCACCGAACTTCACCACCGCAACATTCAAGCCCTGCTCGTTGAGGGCGGTAGGCAGGTACTTCAAAGTTTCATCGACCGCGGACTTTGGGATGAAGCGTGGGAAGAAATTGGGACTGAAATTCTTAACACAACAGGTATTCCCGCACCGACCATCTCCAATGCCATAGTGACCACCGAAGACTGTGGCGGGCATACGTTTATTCATTATACAAAGAAGTAAGGGTTTGAGCTCCCCGCAAGGCGCTCTCCCCCTGTTTATAGGGAGAGGGGACCGCATAAGCGGTGAGGGGGTGCCTCCCTGTTAGACTTTGCCATCCATTAACTACTTCCCCAGTGAAACACCTCTTTCGCCCCTTCCGCTGGCTCCGCCCCATTCGCAAGCGCTGTGGGTATAACATCCACTCGCCCTTTGCTTTCAACTTCGTAACCAGTGTGATTTACGAAGCGGGGACGTTTTATGCCTACGCTCCCTTGGAAAGTCGGGGGGTAAACATCCCCCAAAGGGCGCGCGTGAAGGATGATCGCCTTGTATTCCGAGTGGTGAACTTTGCCGAACCGCGTAGCATTGCCGCCTTCGGACCTGACACCGCCGCCTTCCGACATACCTGCGACTACATCCGCGCGGCGCGCAACTGCCCCTTATATATATATAATGAGGAGGGAAAGGGCAGGGGAGAAGTGCCCGATTTTCTCTACGCCGATTGTGATGATTGGCAGCACCACGTAGAAAAACTCTTGCCACATACCCACGACGGCACCGCCCTCCTCATCAAAGGCATCTACCGCTCTAAGGCGTCGCGCGAAGCCTGGAAGCAACTCATCACTCGCCCTGAGGTGCGCGTGAGTTTCGACCTTTACGACTTCGGCATCTGCTTCTTTGAGCAGCGCCTCAATAAAGAAAACTTCACGATCAATTACTATTAGCAGTCAGTGAAACCTATATTTTTATACGTGCTTTTACTAATAGGCATGTCTCTATTTTCCGCTTGTTCGGAAGAAACAGATTTAGAATACGCACAAGAATCCGCCTTCTTACGTGTGCAACCCGTAAGTACGGTGCAACCCCTGAATGCGGCACTGAATAGTCCGGGTGTGTTTTGCAAGGTGACGTTCTCTACCAACTATTACCACTTTGAAAACAACCATGGGCAGAAGGCGCAAATAAACCGCACTGCACTTGATGCCTATGGCAAACCCAAGTGCTTAAATGGTTTTATCATTGGCACACCCAACGTGCCCGATCTCTCAGGAGTCATGGCGCCCGTAGCGTTTGACCTCGTTTGCCCAACGTGTTACGACGAAGCCTTGATTCAGCGCTCGTTGGTGATGGACGAACAGGGCGACGCCCACTGCTCTCGTTGTGAAACGACTTACGACCTCAACAATATGGGATTCCCCAAGGACGGACCGGGCACGAGTGTCATGTTGCGCTATCACGTGCGTTACGGCAACGATGCTTTGATTGTCTCCAATTAACTTTCCTCTCTTGAATTTACACCACATCTCCATAGGTTATCCCCACAAAGTAATTGCGCAAAATATTTCTGCGCAGTTACATGCGTCATCGCTCACAGCGCTTGTCGGTGTGAACGGTGCAGGGAAAAGTACGCTGTTGCGGACACTCACAGGAGTGCAACGGGCGCTTGAAGGAGAGGTGACATTGAACGGCAGACCCCTTGAAACTTACTCCCGAGGCGAACGCGCACGACTCATTTCCGTAGTGTTAACACAAAGAGTTGAGGCGGGGCAGATGTATACCGAAGAGGTGGTAGAACTTGGCAGACTGCCCTACACAGGATTGACGGGAAACCTTTCCCAAACCGACCGCGACGTGGTTAATCAGGCAATCGCCCTTGCAGGTATTGAGCTTTTCCGCCACAGACGGATCAATTCCCTCTCCGATGGCGAACGCCAACGCGTCATGCTCGCCAAGGCGCTCGCACAAGAGACACCCTTCATCCTTATGGACGAACCCACCGCCTTTCTTGACTACCCTTCGCGCACAGAGACCTTCATGCTTCTCCGTAAGTTGGCACATGAGGAGCAGAAGTCTATCCTGCTCTCCACGCATGACCTTGACCTGGCGCTAAAGTGTTGCGACCAAATTTGGTTGTTAGACAAGGGCACACTTACCATAGGCACTCCTCAAGATTTTTCTCAAAACAAGGCGCTCGACCGTGCCTTTTCCACCCCTAATTTTCAATTTGACACCACTAAATTCCTTACGCTATGACCGTTTGTATTGCTGAAAAACCCTCTGTGGCGAAAGATATCGCCCGCATTCTCGGTGCCACCACCCAGCGTGACGGTTACTACGAAGGGAATGGGTATCAAGTGACCTGGACTTTCGGTCACCTTTGTGAACTTAAGAATCCCGAGGACTATACTCCGATGTGGAAAAGCTGGAGTCTCGGAGCGCTCCCCATGGTGCCCGAACGCTTCGGCATACGTCTCAAAAACGATAAAGGGATTGAGCGCCAGTTTTCCACAATTGCTTCTCTGTTTGAAAAGGCTGACTGTATCATCAACTGCGGTGACGCCGGGCAAGAAGGGGAACTCATCCAGCGCTGGGTGATGCAGAAAGCCAGCGTAAAATGTCCCGTCAAGCGCCTCTGGATTTCCTCTATGACCGACGAAGCTATCCGCGAGGGATTTGCAAACCTCAAGGCGGCGGAAGAATATAAGTCGCTCTACGAAGCAGGGCTCTGTCGCGCCATCGGCGATTGGCTTTTGGGGATGAATGCCACGCGACTGTACACCATGAAGTACCTTTCCAACCGCGCGAAAGGGCAACCCGTGCTTTCCATTGGGCGTGTGCAGACTCCCACCCTCGCACTCATTGTGAAGCGTCAGGAGGAGATTGAGAACTTTAAGCCTGAACCTTATTGGGTACTCACTACGAATTACCGCGATACGACGTTTACCGCCGTGCTTCAGTCGGAAGAAGAGGAGGCAGCCGAAGCGGCGAAGCAGGGAAATTCCAACAGTAATGCCCCTGTCCGTCGTGGTTTTACCTCTGAGGAAGAAGGGCGCGAGGCATTGGAGAAAATTCGCGACGCAGAGTTTTTCGTGACCTCCGTCACCAAGAAGAATGGCACAGAAGCCCCTCCCCATCTTTACGACCTCACTTCCCTTCAGGTGGATTGCAATAAAAAGTTTGGCTATTCCTCAGACCTCACACTCCAACTCATTCAGAGTCTCTACGAAAAGAAACTCACGACCTACCCCCGTGTAGATACGCGCTTCCTTCCGGATGATGTGTATCCGAAATGCGGACAGATTATGAACGGTATCTATGCTTATTACAAGGAACAGATAGATCCCCTGCGCGGAGCGGCACTCCGTAAGTCGAAAAAGGTGTTTGACAACAGCAAAATCACAGACCACCACGCCATTATCCCTACGGGCGAGGCGCCACGCACCATGACGGACACCGAGCGCAATGTCTATAACCTCATAGCCCTGCGCTTTATCAGCGTCTTTCATCCTGATTGCAAATTTCAAACAACTACGGTGCTCGGCGAGGCGGCTGAGGTGCCCTTTAAGGTAACGGGTAAGGTGATTGTGGAACCCGGTTGGCGCACGGTCTATACTGCGGACAAGGATAAGGAAACCGAGAAGGCGCAAGAGGAAAATGCGGATGAAGAACGCACACTCCCCGTCTTCACCAAGGGAGAACACGGTCCGCACGTCCCTGACTTGGCGCAGAAACAGACACAACCGCCCAAACCTTATACAGAAGCCACCCTTTTGCGTGCTATGGAAACAGCGGGTAAGTTAGTGGATGACGTCGAACTCCGTGAGGCGATGAAGGAAAACGGCATTGGGCGCCCTTCTACCCGAGCGGCGATTATCAAAACCTTATTCTCGCGCGAATACATCCGCCTCCAGCGCAAGTCTATCTTTGCCACAGAGCGCGGGGTGCAACTCATCGGGCTCATTAAGGAAGAACTCCTCAAGAGTGCCGAACTCACGGGCCGCTGGGAGAAGAAGTTGCGCGAAATAGAGCGTCAGGAGTACGACGCCAAGCAGTTTATTGACGAACTCAAGGCGATGGTGACCGACATTGTCCGTCAGGTGCTCTCCGACAATACCAACCGCCTCACCGCCATGGTGACTCCCGCCCCCGATGCCCTTGCCCACCTCAAGGCTAAGGCAGATAAGAAGGAGCAACAGGAACGTGCTGCCCAGCAACCCACAGAAAAGAAGCGCAAGATTATTCGCGAAGGTTCCACTTGCCCCGTTTGTGGCGAGGGCAAGGTAATTAAGGGCAAAACCGCCTACGGTTGTTCCCGCTGGAAGGAAGGTTGCGACTTCCGAAAACCATTTAAATAAGTGAGGAGTTTGGAGTGAGGAGTTAGTAGTTAGTAGTTGCCTTGCGGGCTATTATTCCGCATGGACTCCTCTCTCCTCACTCTTAACTCCTCTCTCCTCACTACTAACTCCTCACTCCTCACTACTAACTCCAACTTCAAATGCTCACAGCAATCATCGGCGGAGGCGCAGCAGGATTCTTCTCCGCCATTGCCTTAAAAGAAAAATGCCCTTCGGCACGCGTCATTATTTTTGAGCGCGCCAAGAAATGCCTTGCTAAAGTAGAAATTAGTGGGGGCGGGCGTTGTAACTGTACGAACTCGTTTGCGGAAGTGGGAGACTTGAAAAGCGTTTACCCACGTGGGCACAAGTTAATGAAGCGCTTGTTCAACGTGTTCAATCATGAGGACGCCTATGCCTGGTTTGAGCGCCACGGGGTGGCACTAACCACGCAGGAGGACCAATGTGTGTTCCCCGTTTCTCAAGATAGTCACAGCATTACCTTATGCTTGCAGAACGAAGCCAAGAGGTTGGGTGTGGAAGTGAGAACCCTTCACGAACTGACGGCACTCACGCCTCCCTCTGAGGGCAATCCGCGCTACACATTGGCATTTCGCGATCGCCCCACAGAAACAGCCGACTGCGTTATCCTCACGGCGGGCGGACAACCTCGGGCTGACGGACTCTTGAGTCAACTTCAGCGCCTCGGCATTGCCATTCAGGCGCCTCACCCCTCCTTATTCACCTTTACTATTGCCCACAAACCGCTCACGGAACTCATGGGCGTCGTAGTAGAAGGGGCATCGGTGGCATTGGCAGGCACTAAGTTCCGTGCACAAGGACCTCTGCTCATCACGCATTGGGGATTGAGCGGACCAGCCGCCTTAAAACTCTCCTCACATGCCGCCCTGCACCTCGCAGAAGCCGATTACCGTAGCGACATCCTTATCAACTGGACGGGCGACGGCACTCCCGACACCATGCTTGCCGAACTGCAAACCCTTGCGGGCACTTATCCGCAACGCCAAGTGACGAGCGTGCGCCTCCAGGGGTTACAAAGTCGCCTGTGGGACTATCTCGTAGTGCGCAGTGGGATTGCCCCCGAACGCCGTTGGGCAGAAGTGGGAAAGAAAGGGTTGAACAAACTCGTAAATACCCTTACCGCTGACGTCTATCCCATTGCGGGGCGCTATCCTCACCGCGAGGAATTCGTAACTGCCGGAGGCGTGGCCCTCAGTGCCGTTCATCCCAATACACTTGAGGCAAAAGCGCTTCCCGGACTCTTCTTTGCCGGCGAGTTACTCGACATCGACGCCGTAACTGGCGGATTCAACCTACAAGCTGCATGGACCACGGGATATGTGACAGGACAAGCGGTTGCAGCAAGTTGTAATACATGAGTAACGAGGTTTTTAGAAGAAAAAGAGTAGCGAGTAAACACCCTTTGCAGGCATTTACTCGCTACTCTTTTTTAGATAATGGTATAGCAGTTCTCCATTTTTAATAGCTGCGCAACTCGTTTTTGTTAAAACGGAAGGGACCAACGATGAACACGTCGTCATCCTCATCAAAGAAAAACCAAGGATTTTCTACGGGATTTAAATTACGCACAATATGCTGATCGCGAGCCGGAGTGTTTCCTTCGGCGCACATGATTGCCACTTCACCCAATGGATTTCTCGCCACATCTACAACCATTACGGCATGCCCATACTTACGTCCGGGGCGGGCGGGATAAACTAAAACGTCTCCGGGTTGAACATCCTTAATAGAGCGTTCCTTTGTTTCGTGGAATAGTGAGAATGTGCTGCACATACCATAAACTTTACGCATGTATTGTTCAAAATCCTTTCGCGAAGCACCTCCGCTGTAGCGCATCTTCTTACCATTAACATCTCGGAAACAAATATCCTTATAACGCCCTTCCTTCCAAAGATACTCGGCACGCAGACGCATGGTAACGTCAGCGCATTGTTCATAATTACTCAACAACGTGTTATCAATCACAGCCGTTCCCAACCATTGGTAGTTCGCCATTCCTCCCGTAAAAAGCATAATTTTCGCACCCGTACCTTTAAGGGGCAGGTTGCGTAGATACTCTGCATAACTACCTTTATCCGCCTCAACTCTTGAATATCCCAATGGTGCTGGGATATCCCCTATTGTTTTAGCATTCCATGGGTTGGTTCGCGTAAAGGAATAATACAACCAACCACCACCTAAAAGGACTACTCCAAGAAGTACGAGCAACGTAATACCTACTGTTTTTTTAATTGTCATATATTTTCTCTATAAGTGAGTTAAGTTTCTGATGCAAAGGTATACAACTTGTAACGTTCTCGAAAATTCCAGACTTGGTGTTGTATAAATCCCCCTGATTAGTGTATGAATTAAGTAGGTAATAGTATGAGGTGGTATCTTTTCATAAAAACAAATATTGGTGTCCGGTAAAGTTTTTGAGAAGTAACGGCCTGAAAGGCCAATAAGCACCCAGACCAGGGCAACGCCCTGGGTCTATGGATGTTTGGATTTGCGCCCTGAAGGGGCAAAAGCATTGCAGTTCAAATTCTTATAAT
>JAZTYI010000097.1:0-48558 GCA_045636885.1 Alloprevotella sp. | reverse complement strand
GCTAAACTTGGGGGATGGAACGGACGCATGACGCTTAATGATCGTCCAAGTTACCTTGTGTTAAAGCGAGGATGGGAACGACTTGACACGATGAGTTGGGGAGCAGAACTGGCATTAAAAAATGTGTACAAAGATTAGCTTAAGATAGGGGGAGTACCTCCGCTGGAGGGGAAGGGGTATGAAATGCAACTTTGGGTCAACTCCTGTATCGTTACCTTTATTAATCACATTTAGGTTCCTATAATTTTGTTTCTGTGAGAGATGAATGGCATAGATACAAAAATCGTACCACTTGGAAGAGAGTGGTACGATTTTTGCAATAATTCCTCTGTGGATTATAGCAATCCGTAACTGAGGGTATCAATGTAGTTGTAAACGATGCTGGCGATGCCGAGGAACACAACACCTGCGGTGCAGATAAGGAGTGCGAGGCGGGTGTAGTTGTCAGAAAGGAAGGTGGCAATGGGCGACTCATTGGGTTGGATGTACATTGCCTTTACGATGAGGAGGTAGTAGTAAAGTGACACTACCGTATTGACGAGGGCAATGAAGACGAGCAACACGTGGCCTCCCTTGAAGGCTGCCATGAAGATGAAGAACTTTGAGAAGAAGCCTGCGAAGGGAGGAATACCTGCCAAGGAGAAGAGGCAGAGCGTCATGAGGAATGCCAACTTGGGGTTGGTCTTGTAGAGTCCATTGTAATCGCAGATGTTGATCTTCCCACTGTTTTCCTCTACACTGCTCATCACGGCAAACGCACCGAGGTTGGCTGCCATATACACGAAGAGGTAGAACACGAGGGAGGTCATGCCTTGCGCGGAACCGTCCATCAATCCTAACACAAGGTAACCTGCCTGAGAGATGGCGGAGAAGGCCATGAAGCGCTTGAGGTTCTGCTGGCGGATGGCAAAGAGGTTTGCCAAGGTGATAGAGAGGATGATGAGCCAGAAGAAGATCTCGTTCCACATTTCTACATAACTGGTGGCGCCAAATACCTTCACGAGGATGGTGAAGAGCGCAAAGGCTGCAGCACCCTTAGAGATGACGCTCAAGTAACTTGTTACCACGGTGGGCGCACCCTGATAGGTGTCTGCCGTCCAGAGGTGGAAGGGTACGAGTGAAATCTTAAAGCCCAACCCAGAGATGATGAGCGCAAGACCTGCCATGGTGAGGGGTGTCCATGAATTTGCCGCCAACGCCTGCCCCATGGGTTCGAGATAGAGCGTACCTGTAGCACCATAGAGCAACGACATGCCGTAGAGCATAAGGGCAGCTGAGAAGAGGGCGAGGAGAATGAACTTCGCACTGGCTTCCGCACTTTCGTAGCGCTTCTTGTCGAAGGCAACGACTGCTGCCATGGGCACAGATGCCAACTCAAGACCGATGAAGAACATGAGGAAGTGGCCCGCAGAAATCATGAAGAACATGCCGAGGAGGGTGAAGAGTGTGAGCAGGTAGAATTCGCCCTGCTTCACCAAGTTTTCCTCGCGGCTGAGCCACTTGTGTGCCATCAAGAACACGATAAGTGTGCCGACAGAAAGGATGCTCTTTACGACCGTCATCATGGGAGTGTGCACAAACATGCCACCGAAGGCGGTGAAACTTTCTGTGGTGCCACACGAAGCGCAAGGCAACAAGTTGAGGACGATGTGTACCAACAGAAGAACCGCAGGCAAGCAGGTGTTATAAACACCCTTCCCGCTCTTCTTGTCGGGACACATGAAGAGGTCCGCAACAAAGAGTATGAGAATCACTGCAAGGAGCGAAAGCTCGGCGTGCATTGATAAGAATTGTGAATAATCCATAACTAATTAAGGTGGGAGGTTATTAGGTCGCTTCGCTTTAAGGTTATAAGGGGGAGAGACACACTGGAAACTTAAGTCCGCATGGTCCTTACAACCTCAAAACCTTATGACCTTACAACCTCTTTACATAAACGGGTTCAAATCAATGAATTTGTCCAATTGGTTGATAATCGGCGCTACGCCATCTCCAATCAAGTTGCTTACCCAAAGGGGGGCGATACCCAAACCTGCGACGCAAGCGATGAGGCAGATCACAGAGAAGCGTTCGTCCCATGTGGCGTCAGTGAGGTGGAGGTGGTGTTCGTTCGTGCAGGTGCCGTAAAGAATCTTTCCGACAAGGCGCAAAATGTAAACCGCCGTCACTACGATACTCGTACATGCAATGATGGTGAACGTTGTGTAGAAGGTGCCTGTGTTTTCAAATGAACCTACGAAGATGGTCATTTCAGCCACAAAACCACTCAAGCCTGGAAGTCCGAGGTTTGCCAAACCGGCAATCACATAACACACTGAAAGGAAGGGCATGATGCGCATCAATCCTGAAAGTTCGCGGATGTCACGCGTGTGCGTTCTGCCGTAAATGAAACCGATGAGGGCGAAGAAGAGGGCGGTCATCAAACCGTGGCTCAACATCTGAAGCACAGCACCCGTGCAGGCTGTTTCGTTCATCATCAAGATGGCGAAGAGCACGAGACCACAGTGAGACACTGAAGAATAAGCATTGATGTACTTCAAGTCGGTCTGTACGCATGCCGAGAAGGCGCCGTAAACGACAGAGATACCCGTGAGGATCACGAAAATCCAACCCAATTCGTGTGCCGCCTGGGGCATGAGATACATGGCGATACGGAAGCAACCGTAGCCCCCGAGCTTCATCAACACACCCGCGTGGAGCATAGATACAGCGGTGGGCGCAGAAGCGTGACCGTCGGGACTCCAAGTGTGGAAGGGGAACAAGGCTCCGAGTACACCGAAACCTACGAAGGTCATGGGGAACCACAAGTATTGGTTGTCGAGTGCTACACCGTGTTTCGCAATGTCAAGGATGTTCATCGTAGAAGCGCCCGCATCGGAGTAGATACCGAAGATACCACACATCAAAAAGGCAGAACCACCCATGAGCATGAGGGTGAGTTTCATGGCAGAGTACTCCTTCTTACCGCTACCCCAAACACCAATCAAAAGGTACATGGGAATGAGGGCGATTTCGTAGAACATGAACATGGCGAACATGTCGATGCTGATGAAGAACCCGAATACACCCATAGAGAGGAGGGTGAACCAAAGGAAGTATTCCTTCGTGAGGGGTTTGAGTTGCCAAGAAGCAAAGGTGCCCGTAAACACGATAATCGCCGAGAGCAAAATCATCGCTACAGAAATACCGTCGACACCTACAGAGTAGCAGATGTTGAGGGGTTCAAACCAAGAAACTGCTCCCGTGTAGAGCATTTCTGCCGTTTCACCCGCAGCACGGTCGCCCAAGAAGCGAGCGGTAAGGTGGATGGCAAGCCCAAGAAGCGCTGTGCTACCTGCAACCATCACACCACGAACTTGATTGACGTTTTTCGCCAACCACAAACCCAGGAGCATCACCAAGGGGATGAACACAAAGGTAGAGAGATAAAGAATATTTTCCATAGTTGGCTACATGATCAAAATGAGAATAATAACGAGGATGCCGAGGAGGAACACCTGTGCGTAGAGTTGTACAGAACCGCTCTGCAAACCGCGGATGGCGTGACTCAACTTGTGGGTTCCCCAAGCGAGGAAGTTGAAGAAACCATCCACTACATTACGGTCGAACCACGCAATGGGGCGAGAGATGTAGGCGAAGATGATTCTGTGGGTCACGAACTGATACACCTCGTCAAGATAGAAGCGCTTGAATGCCCAACGGTGCAGGCGGGGGAATGCGTTGTGGAGTTTTTCTGCCACTGGCTGGCGCTGCCCAGCGTAGATGTAAGTTGCCAATGCAATAGATACTACAGCAACGATGATGCTTGTTGCGGCAACTGTCCAATCCAAATGGATGTCATACGCTTCACCTGATGCACTTACGAAATGACCGAAGGGGATGAAGCCCGCAACGAGCGTAATGCAAGTAAGGACAATCAAGGGGAGTGTCATCGCGAAAGGTGCTTCATGAGGCGTGTGATGCGCATGGAGTTCCTTGTTTTCTGTGCCCCAGAAGATACCGAAGTACAAACGGAACATGTAGAATGCTGTCATTGCCGCAACACCGGTCATAATCCAACCTACAACGGGACTGTAGTGCATGCATGCCGTAAGGATTTCGTCCTTTGAGAAGAACCCAGAGAAGGGAGGAATACCCGCAATCGCCAAACATGCAATGAGGAAGGTGATGTGGGTAATGGGCATGTATTTGCGGAGTCCACCCATTGCCGACATTTCGTTGCTATGAACAGCGTGGATAATGCAACCTGCTCCGAGGAACAAGAGCGCCTTAAACATAGCGTGAGTAAAGAGGTGGAACATAGAAGCCATGTAACCCAGACTGGCGTGGTTGTCAATCACCGCACCGTGTTCGCCAGGAAGACATACGCCCAACGCTACCATCATGAAGGCAATCTGCGAAATGGTAGAGAAGGCAAGTACGCGCTTGATGTCGCTCTGTACGCAAGCCACCGCTGCTGCATAGAAGGCGGTAATAACACCTACCCACACTACAATAGTCATGGCTTCGGGAGCATACTGAATCCAGAGGGGGAAGAGGCGTGCAATCTGGAATACGCCGGCAACAACCATCGTCGCAGCGTGAATCAACGCACTGACGGGAGTGGGACCTTCCATTGCATCGGGCAACCAAATGTGAAGGGGGAACATCGCACTCTTACCAGCACCACCGATAAACATCAGCACGAGGGCAGTGGGGAGCATGAATGCACCTGCTGCAAAACCTTCTGCGTTGAAGTCAAAGCCGAATGACTTGCAGTAGTAACCATAGATAAGGATACCCACAAGGAAGAACATGTCGGCAAAGCGCGTTACGATGAACGCCTTTTTAGAAGCGGCAATCGCTGCGGGAGTGGTGTAGTAGAAACCGATGAGGAGGTAAGATGATACGCCCACAAGTTCCCAGAACAAGTACATCTGGAAGATGTTGGTGGCTACTACCAAACCGAGCATGGACATGGTGAAGAGGCTCAAGAAGGCATAGTAACGCTGGAATCCGCGTTCGCCCTTCATGTAACCGAAAGAGTAGATGTGTACCATGAGCGACACCGTAGAGATGACGATAAGCATCATCACCGAAATGGGGTCGAGCAAGATACCCATATCAAAGTGCAAGTCGCCAAGTGGCAACCAAGTAATGTTGTAAGGCATTACTTTCTCGAACACTCCGTTTACGCGGTCTGCGGTGAAGTATTCGAAGGCAGTGAAATAAGAGAGGAGCGTAACCGCACCCAAACTCATTGTGCCGATAATGCCGGCCGCCGTCTTGCTGATCTTACTGTCGAGAAGACCGAGCAGTAAGAAGGAACAGAGGGGCAAAAGGAGTATGAACAATGTATATTCCATAGTGGCTTACCATTTCATTTTCTTCAACTCATCCACAGAAATGTTTTTGAGCATTCGATAAATATTGATCATAATGGCGATGGCAATAGCACTTTCCGCAGCAGCGATGGCAATGCCGAAGATGGCAAAGAAGTAACCTTCATGACCTTCGGGGAAAAGCATGCGATTGAACACCGCAAAGTTGATGTCGGCAGCGTTGAGCATCAGTTCTATAGAAAGCAACATCGCAAGGGTGCTCTTTCTCGTGAAGAAACCGTAGATGCCGGCAAACAGCATTACTGCCGAGATGATGAGGAGATATTCTAACTGAATCATATTCGTAGTATTAGCGTTTACGGGCAATAATCAATCCGCCAACGATGCAGGCAAGTAACAAGATACTCACCGCTTCGAAGGGAAGCAAGTAACCGCCTTCGCCTGTTGAGAGCATCTGCTTACCAATTTCCTCAATGCTGAGGAAGGAAGCATCTGATTCGCTGGGTGCAGAAAGAACGGTTGCCAAGAACTGTTGCTTGAAGAACATGGCAATGAACACGGCGAGACCTGCAAGGCAAGACATGCCAACAGCGATCTTCTTCATTAGATAGACGCGGTTGAGTTTCTCCTGCTGACCGCTGGTCAAGAGTATCGAGAATACATAGAGTACGATGATACCACCTGCATAAACCATGATTTGTACTGCTCCGAGGAAGGAATACCCCATGAGGAAGTACAACCCTGCAGTGCCAAGCAACACGAAGAGCAGGTAAGTAGCCGCACGGATAATACTCTTGCTCACCACCGTAGCAATGGAGGAGAGCATGATGATTACCGCAAGGATAACGAACATTATATTGTGTGAATCCATAATTATTTAATTTGAGGTTATAGGGGCGCTTCGCTTTTGAGGTTTTGAGGTTTTGAGGTTTTGAGGTTTTGAGGTCTTTAGAGTCTTTAGGGTCTTTAAGGTCAAGAACTTGCAGGAATTTCATCCCCGCATGGTCCTTTAACCGTTCACCTTTAACCATTAACCTTTAACCAATTTACTTTTCCGCCACCTTACTACCTTCTTTGTTCAACACTTGGATGAGTTTAGAGCGGTCGAATACGGCGTTTTCAAAACTCTGGTCAAATTCAATGGCGTCTTGGGGACAAGCGCGGGTGCAGAGCATGCAGAACATACAGCAGCCGAGGTCGTACTCGTACTTCACAAGGCGCTTTTTCTTCTTACCGTCTTCTGTTTCGTAAAATTCGCTGGTCACCTTAATAGAACCATTGGGGCACGCCATTTGGCAGAGTCCGCAACCGATGCACTTGTGTTCGTTGGCTTCGTTGTGGGGCATGATGAGTGCACCACGGAAGCGGTCGAACATCTGCAATTCCTTACGGTTCTCGGGATATTGTTGGGTGATTTTCTTCGTGAAGAACTCACGCATCGTAATCTTCAACCCCGTGCAGAGTGACTTGATGCCGCAAAAGAGTCCTTCGAAATAATTCTTTTCTTCCATGTCTTATTTAGAAATGAAGTCCGAACGCCACGAGGAGCGCCATCAAGACAAGGTTCAACATACTGATTGGCACTAGGTACTTCCATTCCAACGCAAGGATTTGGTCGATACGCAAACGGGGGAAGGTCCAACGCATCCACATAAGGAGGAACACCACAAAGAAGGTCTTACCAATAAACCATACGGCACCGGGGATGAAGTCCATAACCTTGTTGAAACCGTCGAGGCCGGCAATGTGAAGGGGCGCCCAACCGCCGAGGAATACCAAAGTGGCAATACCTGCGCAGATAAAGAGGTTGAGGTATTCTGCAAGGTAGTAATAACCGAAGTGCATACCTGAATACTCTGTGTGGTAACCTGCAGTCAACTCACTTTCACATTCGGGAAGGTCGAAGGGACCACGGTTACATTCTGCATTGCCCGCAATCAAGTAAATGATAAAGGCAATCACTGCGGGGATATGTCCGCGGAAGATGTTCCAACCTTCGGCATACTGTTGTTCAACGATACCTTGTATTGACATTGTTCCTGTCAAGCAAATCATCGTGAGCATGGTCATACCGATAGAGAGTTCGTAGGAAATGATTTGCGCACCACTACGCATCGCACCGATGAGTGAATACTTGTTGTTACTACTCCAACCTGCGAGCAAAATGCCCACTACGCCTACGGATGATGCGGCGAGGATGAAGAACAAACCTACGTTGAAGTCCACCATCTGCGCACCGCGGTTCCAAGGCAAACAAGCAAAGGTAACCATTGACGCAGTGACTACGAGGAAGGGGGCAAGGTTGTGGAGGAACATGTCGGTGTTGCGAAGGTTGATGATTTCCTTGGTCAACATCTTAAACACGTCGCAGAACACCTGCAAAAGTCCCCATTTACCCACGCGGTTCGGACCGAGACGGCATTGGAAGAAGGCACACACCTTACGTTCCATATAAATGAGGATGATGGCAAACACGGCATAGAGCGTGATGATGGCAAGTGCAACAAGCACACTCTCCGTCAAAATCGCTGCCCATTCGGGCATCACCCCCGTAAGGGCGCCGTGCAACCATTCGGTAACTATTTTGAAATCAAACATAACTATATTTTTGAAAGGAGAAAGGAGAAAGGAGAAAGGAGAAAGACCGTGCGGGGAATAATGCGCCAGCCTCTTTCTCATTTCTTATTTCTCATTTCTCATTTTAACATCTATCTATCCACATCAGGCACAATGTAGTCTACCGTACCGCCGATGGTAATCAGGTCGGCAAGCATTGAACCGCTACAGAGGGTGTCCATCGCTGCAACGAGGGGAAGACCTGTAGAACGGTAGTGCAAACGGTAGGGACTCTTGTCGCCCTTACTGATAAGCATCACGCCAAAGATACCGCGGCTGCCTTCGACGGCACTGTAATAAGTACCTTCGGGCACCTTAATAATGGGCTTTATCTTTTCCTGAATGCTACCTTCGGGAATGTTGTCCACGAGTTGTTCAAGGATGCTGAGGCTTTCCAAAATTTCGTCCATACGAATCATGTAACGGTCGAAACTGTCGCCACCTTCGCGCACTACTTCGTTGAACTTCACACGGTCGTAAGCCGCATAAGGACGCGTCTTGCGCAAGTCGTTGTGCCAACCTGCTGCGCGACCTGTACCGCCCGTACAACCGTAAGAAATAGCTTGTTCCTTTGTCAAAACGCCTACGCCCTTCGCACGATTCTGGAAAATCACGTTGCCAGTAAACAAGGCGTGGAGTTCCTTCAAACTATTGCGCAAGTAAGGAATGAGTTCTTTCACGCGGGGTCCGAAGTTGGGGTGAAGGTCGTGCATCACACCACCAATCGTGTTGTAGTTCAGGATCAAGCGACCACCACACGTTTCTTCAAAGATGTCGAGAATCTTTTCACGGTCGCGGAATCCGTAAAGGAATGCCGTTGTAGCACCAAGGTCCTGTGCCAAACAAGAGAAGAACAAGATGTGAGAGTCGATACGTTGCAACTCGTCCATCATGGTGCGAATCACCTTCACGCGGTCGCTGACTTCTACACCCAATGCCTTCTCAATACACATGCAAAGCGCATGGCGGTTTTGCATTGCACCGAGGTAGTCCATACGGTCGGTCAACGCCAACGTCTGGGGATAGGTGAGCGACTCGTCAATCTTTTCAATACCGCGGTGGATGTATCCAAGAATGGGGTCAATCTTCTTAATCGTTTCCCCTTCGAGTGCCACACGGAAGTGGAGCACACCGTGAGTAGAGGGGTGTTGCGGACCGATGTTCACCACGTAATCACCATCCGCAAAAATAGTGTTACGCTTGCTGGTCACGGTGCCGTCGGCATTCAGAGTCAACTCTTCCGTATCGTCCGCCAAGGGTTCGTTGGTCATGCGGAGCGGATTGTTCTTCTCCGTCTCATCATCCTTGCGGAAGGGATAACCCACCCAGTCTTCACGCAAGAATACGCGACGCATATCGGGGTGACCCGTAAAGCGGATGCCGTAGAAGTCAAAAACTTCACGCTCGTAAATGTTTGCCACTGCCCAAAGGTCAGAAACGCTGGGGAGTAGGGGATTCTCACGGTCGAGAGTCGCCGTTTGAATATGCACCATCTTGCCCGTTGCTGTAGAAGTGAGGGTGTAGATACATCCCAATCCTTCTTCCATCCAGTCAACGCCGGTGAGGCATTCGAGGAAGTCCATGCCTTCCGCCTTTTGGCGCTCCATTTCAGCACGCAATGCCGCAGGTGCTACCACAATGGGTTTTACCTCGTTTTCAGCGGGAACGGCAGGCGCAGCAGGTTTGGGTGCGGGTTTCGCAACCGCAGGTTTGGGAGCCGTTACAGCTACTGCAGGTGCCTGTGTTTTTATATCTGTAGTTTCCATTAACAATTTAGGTTATAAGGTTTTGAGGTTATAAGGTTTTGAGGCGCTCATCGTTCTGCACGTCTTTAAACTTAAAGTATTCGTACTGCGCAGTCCTTAAAACTTAAAGTCTTTCGTGCTGCATAGTCCTTAAAACTTAAAGCGAAGCGACCTAACAACCTTAAGACCTCCTCCATTACGCTTCCTCCTGCTGGTTTAAGAGTTGTTCATTTTTAGTTTCCATCTCCGTTGCAAAGGGGTCCTTCTCCTTGCGGTTGGTAGTGCCGAAGAAGTTTTCCGCCTTCACCTTGCGCTGCAACTGCATCATGCCGTAAAGGAATGATTCGGGACGTGGCGGACAACCGGGTACATAAACATCAACGGGAATCACCTTGTCAACACCCATAACGACATGGTATGACTTTGTAAACGGACCTCCCGAAATGGCGCAACCACCAACGGCAACTACGTACTTGGGGTCTGCCATCTGGTCGTAAAGGCGCTTCAACACGGGAGCCATCTTCGTGGTGATGGTACCACTCACGAGAATCACGTCCGCCTGACGGGGGGAGTTGCGCGTTACTTCAAAACCGAAGCGGGCAATGTCGTGGCGCGCAGCGCAGACTGCCATAAATTCGATACCGCAACAACTGGTGGCAAAAGTCAAGGGCCAAAGGGAGTTGCTGCGTCCCCAGTTGATGAGGTCGTCGAGGGTGCTCACGATGACGTTCGTGCCATTCTGGTTGAGTTCAGTCACGAGCTTCTCAAACGTCTCGTTGTCCTTAAATTCCTCGTAGGGAATATTCTTGATAACGGGTTTCTTTGTTACTGCCATTTGAGCGCTCCTTTCCGCCAAGCGTATGCCAAGCCCAGCACTAAGATAAACAAGAAGAAGAGCACGCTAAACAGGCCGGCAGGACCGAGCGTGTTCATCACTACTGCCCACGGGAACAAGAACATTGTTTCCACGTCGAACATCAAGAAGAGGATGGCCAGGAGGTAGTAACCAATGCGGAACTGCATCCATGAGCGTCCGCGAGTGGGCACACCACACTCATAAGCCTCTTCCTTTTGCGCATTGTAACTGCGGGGCGCAATCAGTTTTGCCAAGATTGTCACCACGCCTACAAAGGCAATACCTGTCACGATAGCGGTGACGAGTAGGGTAAAGTTCATAGTTGTAGTATTTTAAGTTATTTTTAGTTTGCGAGTAGACAAGTTGACGAGTTTGTGAGAAGATAAGTAAACCCGCCCCTTTAACCTTTCAGCGATGTGAATAACAAAATTAAGGGTAACACCCCACTTGTCGAGCGCATTGTGGCGCTACGAGGTATTACCCTTAATGATAGGTCTTCTCAAGATGTGATATTCACATTCAAGTTCTGTTTTATGCAACTACGCAAAATGAGCGACGAACCTATATTCGCCGCTACACAAATATCTTCTGCGTTGCTCAAACGACCATTAAGTCGTGACGCACTGATAGTTGCGTTATTGCCCATTTTTACGATACTCAGAATTTACCGCAAAAGTAACACTTAAATTCTTATATGCAAAGCAGAGTTTGCATTTTGTTTTGATTTTAACATTTCAAGTTCTCTTCTTTTCGCTCTCATCTGTTTCTGCTTCCCGAAACCTTTCTAATAAACCTCCTAAGAGTAAATATCCTAACTTTTTTGCCTCTGCGTAAAATAAAAAATAGTATCTTTGCTCCGAAATAGTGGGTGGTAGAAGTGCACTCACATTGTGATTAAGAAATGACACTTATAAAGAAATTAGACCTATTTATCCTCAAGAAGTTCTTGCTGGTGTTCGCTGCAGCCTTCTGCATCACGCTTTTCGTGTTTATGATGCAGTTTACCTGGCGCTATGTGGATGAACTCATCGGCAAGGGACTAACGTTGGATATTTTGGCGAAATTCTATTGGTATATGGGCATCACGCTGATGCCTCAATCCTTGCCCCTTGCAGTGCTTCTTGCTTCGCTGATTACCTTTGGTAATATGGCAGAACAGTTGGAATTGTTGGCCATGAAGGCCGCGGGTGTGCCACTAATCCGTATCATGAAACCCATCTTGATGGTGGTGCTTTTGCTTACGGGTACTTCGTTCTATTTTCAAAATAAAGCAGCGCCCGAGGCACAGGTCAGTATGCGTCAGTTGCTGTTTAGCATGAAGCAAACATCTCCGGCTTTGGAAATTCCTGAAGGGCAGTTTTACAACGGTGTACCCAAAGTAAACCTATATGTAAAGCGCAAGACGGCAGAGACGGGGATGCTCTACGATGTTATTATCTACAAGACCGACCGCGGTTTCGATCGTGCGCAGATTGTTCTTGCCGACTCGGGAAAATTGGAGATGTCGGCGGATAAGATGCACCTATTCCTTGAACTTTGGCAGGGTGAACAATTTGAAAGTCTGCAGGGGCAAAGTGGTCTTGGTTTGCAGAAGACAGCAGAAGCTCCTTACGACCGTGAAAGTTTCGACTATAAGAAGTTCATCATCGACTTCGATGCCAACTTCAGTATGATGGACGCTGAGGCGCTCCGCAACATGCCTGAGACGAAAAACATGCACGAAATCGAACTCAGTGTGGACTCCATGAATCTTGTTATGGATAGTCTGGGTATTTCTTATTACGACAATATGCGCCGTGCTTACCTGCGCAATCCTAAACTGCCGAATCGAGATTCTGCAAAGTTTGTTGCAGCAGTGGCATGTGTGGAGCATTTTGATACGATTTTGGCGCATCAGACGCGTCGTAAGGTATCGAATGCCGTGCAAGGAGCGCGCAACTCTGTGCAATCTTATATCTTCGACCTTGACTGGAAGTCCAAAACGATTGATTATAACGAAGGTCAAGTGCGTCGTCACTGGTTGGAATGGCACAAGAAGATGGCGCTGGCTATTTCCTGTCTGCTCTTCTTCTTTATCGGAGCCCCACTTGGTGCGATTATCAGTAAGGGTGGACTTGGTATGCCTGCTATCGTGAGTGTACTCATATTCATCGCCTACTTTATTATTGACACGGCATTCTTCAAGATGGCACGTGAGGGTAGTATTGCCGTATGGCTCGGCACATGGGTGAGTCCGATGATTCTGTTGCCATGCGGTACGTACCTTACGGTGATGGCTAACCGCGATTCTGTCGTCTTTAATAAGGACGCTTACATCCTGTTCCTCCGCCGCTTCTTGGGTTTGCGCACGAAGCGCAACCTCTGGAAGAAGGAAGTTATCATCTACGAACCCGATTATCAAACCCTCTACACAGAGGTGTTGAAACTCTCCGAAGAGTTCCAGTTCTACCGCGAACGTAAGAAACTTTACCGTGCGCCCAACTATAAGCACATCTTCTTCCGCCGCCGTGTAGACCATACGATGGAAGACTTGAATGAGCGCCTCGAGATTGTGGTTGACCAACTCTCCAATTCGCGCAACCAACAGATCTTGCGTGAAATCAATAAGATTCCTCAAATCTATGTCTATGCACACACACATCCCTTTGCCCGTAAGCGTTACAACATCCTTGTGGGCGTGTGCTTCCCCATTGGTATCATCATGTGGCTCCGAATCTGGCGCTTCCGCCTGCGCCTCATGAAGGATATTAAGCAAATCGTGAAGCGCATGGACCGCTTGCATGGATTGATTGGGCAGGAACTGCAGAAGTAACATCTGTTAGAGTACAGAGAACTGAGCACAGGTAACAACGTCCGTGCGGTTCCTAAGTACTCATTTAAAAAAGTACTGTTCACTAAGCATACAGTAGTTGTACTCTCTAAAACCTATTACCTCACATGGAAGAAAAATATACTGTTGCCTCTATCGAAGAGGCGCTTGAAGACTACAAGCAAGGGAAGTTCCTTGTCGTAGTCGATGATGAAGACCGCGAAAACGAGGGCGACCTCATTATGGCTGCAGAACTCTGCACGCCCGAAGCGGTAAACTATATGTTGCGCCACGGTCGCGGTGTGCTTTGTGCGCCCATCTCGTTGGAGCGTTGCAAGCAGTTGGACTTGGAGTTCCAGGTGCAGCGCAACACCAGCATGCTCGGTACGCCTTTCACCGTAACGGTGGATAAACTCGAAGGTTGCACCACGGGCGTAAGTTGTCACGACCGTTGCGAAACCATTAAGGCACTCGCTAATCCCAACAGCAAACCCGAAGACTTCGGTCGTCCTGGTCATATCAATCCGCTTTATGCGCAGGACCGTGGTGTGCTTGCCCGTGCAGGACACACCGAAGCGGCTGTTGACCTCTCTCGCCTCTGTGGACTTCAACCCGCAGCCTGTCTTATTGAAATTTTGAACGAAGACGGCACCATGGCGCGTATGCCCCAGCTCCAGGAATTTGCAAAGCGCGAGGGTTTGAAGATTATCACAATCAAGGACCTTATTGCGTACCGCCTCAAACAGGAATGCCTCGTAGAGAAGGGGGAAGAAGTTGATATGCCCACCGCTTACGGTCATTTCCGCCTCATTCCCTTCCGTCAAAAGAACAATGGTCTTGAGCACGTAGCCCTTATCAAGGGAACGTGGGAACCCGGCGAACCTCTCTTGGTGCGTGTGCACTCGTCTTGCGCTACTGGCGACATCTTTAGCAGTGCGCGTTGCGATTGTGGCGAACAGCTTCACCGCGCTATGAGCATGGTGGAAGCAGAAGGCAAGGGCGTAGTGCTCTACCTCAACCAGGAAGGTCGTGGTATTGGTCTCATGGCGAAAATCGCTGCCTACAAACTCCAGGAACAGGGCATGGATACCGTTGATGCTAACATCCACTTGGGCTACGACCCCGACTTGCGCGACTACGGCGTAGGGGCACAAATTCTCAATCTCCTTGGTGTAAGCAAAATGCGCCTCATGTCTAACAACCCCGTGAAGCGCGTAGGTCTCGAAGCCTACGGCCTTGAAATCGTAGAGAACGTGCCCATCGAAGTTGAACCCAACCAATACAACGAGCGTTACCTCAAAACGAAGAAGGAACGTATGGGGCACAACCTCCATTTGAAATGAGAAATGAGAAAGGGAAAAGGATAAATGAGAAAGGATAAATGAGAAAGGAGAAACCACCGTCCGGATTTAACTTCGCGTAGTAGTCATTTTCTCATATCTCATCTCTAAACTCTAAACGTTAAACTCTAAACGTTAAACTCTAAACTCCAAACTATAATACCTTCATGGAATCCTCTTACACAAAATCATACACCAACACCTCGCGCGCCATTGACCGCCCCACAGCATTTGCCATGTTGATGCGCAAGGTATACACTTGGATGGCGCTTGCGCTTACAGTGACAGGACTTACGGCTTACTATTGCGCCTACAACACGAACATCGTTTATTCTATTGTCACAAACTCAGCACTGATGTGGGGATTGATAATCGCTGAATTTGCTGCGGTAATCTACCTTACAGCACGCATTGAGCGTATGTCCTTTATGACAGCAGGACTCGTGTTCCTCGTTTATTCCCTTCTCAATGGTGTGATGTTCTCAGTCATCTTCTTGGTTTACACCATGGAGTCCATTGCCTCTACCTTCTTTATCACAGCAGGTACATTCGGCGCAATGTCATTCGTGGGCTATTTTATGAAGAAAGACTTAAGCGCTGTTGGTCGCTTCTTGACGATGGCACTCATCGGATTGATTATTGCTTCATTGGTAAATATGTTCCTCCAGAGCAGTCTCTTGATGTGGATTTGCACGATCTGTGGAGTCTTACTCTTCTCAGGGCTTACCGCTTACGACACACAGAAGATTAAGCAAATGTTCCTCATGCACGGCGCAGAGATGAACGAATCCACCATGAAGTTGGCATTGATGGGTAGTCTCACGCTCTACCTCGACTTCATCAACCTCTTCCTCTACTTGCTTCGTATTTTTGGCGACCGCAAGTAAACTCATTGAGATACAAGAATACTGAAATGAGCGGTAGAACTACCAGCACCTTGTAACTCTCTTGTCTACTCGTTTACTAAAAACTTGTCAACTTATACAAACTAAAATATTATGCAGACACTTTCAGCAACTCTCAACCGCCTTGCCCCCTCGGCAACGCTTGCTATGTCTCAAAAGAGCGCCGAACTCAAGGCGCAGGGTCTTGACATCATTAACCTTTCTGTAGGTGAACCCGACTTTAACACACCCGACCACATTAAGGAAGCGGCAAAGAAGGCTGTTGATGACAACTTCTCACGCTACTCTCCCGTGCCCGGTTATCCTGCGCTTCGCGAAGCAATCTGCGCAAAGTTGAAGAACGAAAACGGTCTTGACTACACTCCCGCACAGATATCTTGCTCAAACGGTGCGAAGCAGTGTGTATGTAATGCCGTAATGGCACTTGCAGGTAAGGGCGATGAGGTGATTATTCCCGCACCTTACTGGGTAAGTTATCCCCAGATGGTACTCCTTGCTGATGCTACCCCTGTATATATTGAGGCAGGTATTGAGCAGGACTTCAAGATTACTCCCGCACAACTCGAAGCGGCCATCACGCCCGCCACTCGTGCCATCATCCTTTGCTCTCCCAGCAACCCCACAGGTTCGGTTTACACGCAGGAAGAACTCGAAGGACTCGCTGAAGTGCTCCGTCGCCACGAACGCGTGGTTGTTATCTCCGACGAAATCTACGAACACATCAATTACATCGGTGCTCACGCTTCTATCGCTTCATGCGAGGGAATGAAGGAGCGCACAGTGATTATCAACGGTGTCTCTAAGGCATACGCCATGACCGGTTGGCGTATCGGTTTCCTCGCAGGTCCCGACTGGATTGTAAAGGCGTGCAACAAGCTCCAGGGTCAATACACTTCAGGTCCCTGTTCTGTAAGCCAGGTGGCAGCTACCGAAGCCTTCGCTGGTCCTCAGGACTGTGTAGAAGAAATGCGTCAGGCTTTCGAACGCCGTAAGAACCTCATCGTAGAACTTACGAAGCAGATTCCCGGACTCGAAGTCAACAACCCCACAGGTGCTTTCTACCTCTTCCCCAAGTGCAGTAGCTACTTCGGAAAAACAGACGGCACACACGTCATCAACAACTCTATGGATCTTGCCATGTACCTTCTTGAAGTAGGTCATGTGGCAACCGTAGGTGGCGATGCTTTCGGTTCTCCCGAATGCTTCCGTATGAGCTACGCAACAAGCGATGAAAACATCGTTGAAGCCATTCGCCGCATCAAGGAAGCGCTTGCTAAATTGAAATAAACTATCCACCCGATAGATGTATCCACATTGCCGAAAGGTGATGTGGATATTTTTTTGCAATAATATAGGAGTTGACCCATCAGAAATTTATGAATGCATTGCCCCCGTAACAGGGCACTCTTGCCTATCCGCTGGTGAACGCAGTGAACCTGCGGATTAGGGATAACATTTTAGTTTCTCTATCGGTCCCCGTAGGAGGACCCACAACGACCGGATAAGTTAAAGCAATTTGTAGCATGTCCAAGTGCTGTGGGTCCTCCTACGGGGACCGATAGATTTGTTCGTTCGTAGAGTACCCCCGCAGGTTCGCCCTGCTCACCCGCGGTTATGCAAGTGTGCCCTCCTACGGGGGCATTTCGGATGGTTAAATCCTCTGACGTAAGTTTTTAAAACTATATTTGGGTCAACTGCTATATTATTGCCAAAAGAAAAGCACCTTGTCCGTGGCAAGGTGCTTTATTAATATTACAGCGCTATCTTATTCCTGGAAACGCTTAGAAGAGCGGAGCAGGTGGCGGAGTGTAGAGGTTAATTCCTGTACTTCCTGAAGGGTGTTGAGGTAGAGCAACGCCACACGGATGTTGGCATCTTGATGCTGAATTTCGTGTTGCAATTTATGGCGCATGTCTGAAATGCGTGCCTTTAGGGCATTACCTTCTACGATACCTTCGTCAAAGCGAGTGAAGTCGCCTGAAACAATCATACCCTGCACACGGCGGATGTAGTTTTCAACATCTTCGCTGAGCGGAAGGAGTTGCTTCACGTAAGCATCTTCAAGGGGATTGAAGTTGTTATCAACGTGTTCCACAATGGGTTCTGCCATACGTTTCAAGCCATAGAGCATTTGTGAAACGTTGTTGCAACTGAGGTGGAACCATGTGTTCTTTTCTACCGCCTGGAGTTGACTAATCTTGCGCATACCTAAGATTTCCTTACGCTTGTAGCGCTTCCAAAGTGAGCGTGTTTCTTCAAGGCGCACCTGTGCTTCGCGCAAGCGGCGCACGTCTTCATTAACCAATCCATGAACGATTTGCGAATAGATGCCGAGCACCGAGGTAATTATCTCGTTTTGCGTGTTCGTCACGTGCTGACGAAGCATACCCCAGCACTGCTGCTTGTCCGTACAACGCACGAGTTGGCGGAAGAGGGTATCCACATTTTCGCTTTCCTGCTGCTTCTGCTTGAACTTACGGTTGTTGTTGATGAGCACAAAGGCAATCACACCCACTACACACACCATGGCGATGATACCACCGAAGTAGTTCAAACTAGCAATCGTCATGCTGAGAATAAATGCGGCACCAGCAGTGATAAACCAACCACCGACAACGGTAATCACGCCTGTGATGCGGTAAACCGCCGTTTCACGTCCCCAAGCACGGTCGGCAAGACTCGTACCCATAGCCACCATGAAGGCTACGTAGGTAGTAGAAAGAGGCAACTGGAGTGATGTGCCGATAACAATCAAAAGACCAGCCAATACGAGGTTTACGCTGGCGCGAACAAGGTCGAATGCCATGCCTTCGTCAAGGATTGCCTCCTCGGTATTAAAGCGACTGTTGATCCAAGTTGTCACCTTCTTAGGCACATAACTGCTCACAAAAGCTGTAGAAGTGAGCACGCTACGCACGGTCTTACGCGCCAATTTTGAACTGGAGAATACTTCTTCACCATCATCCTGACGACTCAAATTATTCGTGTTTTCGATGACCTTACGCGCCTTCTTTGACGTCATAATGGCGATGGTCATAATCACACCTGCAACTACCAAGAACCAAGGTTTGGCACCCACAAAGAAGGGTTGAGTAGAGGGACCTGAAAGTGCATCCATGCGGAACGTTGAGGGATCGGGATAACCCGCATCTGACCACATCAAAACAGATTCAAGACCAGCGAGGGGGACCCCAATGAAGTTCACCAAGTCATTGCCGGCAAACGCCATCGCAAGGGCGAAGGTGCCAAAGAGCACAATGAGTTTGAAGATGTTTACCTTGAGGAGATGGAGGATTTCTACAAGCACCGTGAATACCACGAAACACACACCGAGAATTACCAACTTGTGTTCGTCCATATAGGCGGGTGTCCACTCGGGATTGATAGAAATGAGGAGTTTAGAGTTCTTCAATCCACTCACGAGGAGGAAATAGAAGATAGACGTGATACTCGCACCACCAAATACAGCGATACCCCACTTCAAATTCTTCTTATAATTGAACGTGAACACCACGCGGGAAATCCACATCACAATTAGACCGATCACAAAGGCGATTGCCACACTCAAGAAGATACTGATAATCACGGTCAACGCCTTGTCGGTGTTGATAAGGTCGCCGTAGGACATGCCATCGCCAATGATTTTCGTCAGTGCTAGTGCCGTTGTGGCCCCAAAGAGACCGAACACCATGGATACGGTGGTTGACGTAGGCAACCCGAGGGTGTTGAAGATATCCATGAGGATAACGTCAGTGGCAGAGACAGCCAGGAATACGCACATCACATCTACCAAGTAGTAATGTTGCGGTTGCATAATCCCATGTCGTGCAATGTCCATCATCCCACTGGAGGTGGTGGCACCGACAAAGATACCGATTGCTGCAACGATGAGTGCCGTTCTAAACTTTGCCACTTTCGCACCTACTGCGGGACTCATAAAGTTTACGGCGTCGTTAGCCACGCCAATCGACAAATCAAATGTGGCCAACAAGAACAGGAATGCAAGGATTCCAAAATAGAAAAATTGATCCATAAGTTATGGAGGGTTAAAAATTAATAGTCACTGCTTGCAAAGATAATTGGAATTTCCGAATTGGTTAAATAATTTTTAACAAAATGAACCGACGATATCCCTTTTATGGACTCGTATGTAAATATTTAATGCAATGCCGTTTACAATAAAAAAGGTTTTCGTACCTTTGCATGAAAACTATAAATTTGAATATGAGAAATTTTACACTTTCACTCCTCCTTGCTCTCTTCACAGTGCAGTTGGCTGTTGCTACACCTCCCCTTCGTCGTGTCTATCCACACAAGCAAAGTAATGGTGAGGTGATTAAGGTGATGAAGCACGGTAATGGTCACTATGTGATGTACTCTCTTGAGGACGGAACACCCTTGTTGGCTAATGAAAAGGGCGACCTTTGCTACGTTGTTCAGCAGAATGGTCGTGCTGTGGCATCTGCAGAACTTGCCTCTAACATGCCTCTTCGCAAAAAGGGGACTTACCTTACTTCAGTAGCAGATGTTGCTGAGATTTTGCACGCTACGTTTTCCCCCACTTCAACTCACATGACGCGCTCGTCTTCTGCAAGTTCTGATGGTTTAGGTACTTATGGCGTATCTGCCGATGGTAGTATGAAGTCTGTGGGCGCACCTGTAATCCCCGTGATTATGGTGCAATTTAAAGACATGAAGTTTTCTGCAGGAACCACTATGGAGAAACTGAAACGCATGTTTAACGAGAAGGGTTACAATGATGAAGACTATGTTGTGGGCAGTGTAAAAGACTATTATGAGTCGCAATCAGGTGGGCTCTTTGTGCCTTCGTTTGATATTGTGGCCATGGTTACACTTGACAAAGACTATGCTTATTATGGTCAAAACTATTCAAGTGGCGACATTGATCGTAATTCTGAAGCGTTTGTAAATGAAGCGATTAAAAAAGCGATTGCTGCGGGTGTTGATTTCAGTAAGTATAAAACGGATGGCGCTGTGCCTCTCGTAAGTATTTATTACGCAGGTCCTGGTGAGCACTCGGCCTTTGAAGACGGATGTGAAGATTACCTCTGGGCGCATTATTTGGACAAAGTGCGCACTGTCAACAATGTGAAGTTCAACTCTTACTTCATTGGTAATGAACTTTTCCAATACTATGCTTATGACGAATTTGGTAACATTGTAGTGACCAGAAAGGAACTTGATGGTATTGGGGTATTCTGCCATGAGTTCAGTCACGCTCTCGGTCTTCCTGACTTCTATTACACAGGTAATAATGAGACTATTGCAGAACGCCTTCTTACAATGAGTTATTGGTCGGTTATGGACTATGGTCAGTATGCTTATGATGGTTATGCTCCTGTGGCTTACACGGCTTATGAACGCAGTTTCTTGGGGTGGTTGAAAATTACAGAACTCACAGAGGAACATCGTGGTCTTGTAGAACTTCCTGGTATCGATACAGATTCGGAAACTCCAAAGGCCTACCTCGTGCGTAATCCTAACAACTCAAAAGAGTATTACGTTCTTGAAAATCGCCAGCCCTCAACTTGGCACCCGACTTTCTTGGGTAGTGGAATGCTTGTGCTTCACGTTGATTATGATGCTAATGCATGGTATTATAATAGACCTAACAACGAGGAGAATCGACAGCGTATGAGTTATGTGCCTGCTGATAATCTCAAACAGGATGCTTCTACTATGGTTGGATGGAACGACTATAAAGGTGACCTCTATCCCGGTATTAGTCAGAACTTTAACTTGACGTCTTCCTCAATTCCTGCTATGACGCTCAATGTGGGAGGTATGTTGGAAAAACCTATCTATGATATTTCCGAAACAGATGGTATCGTGACATTCTATTACCTTCAGGATAAAGAAACAACGGCAATTTCTTCACCTGTGATTAATAGTTTGACTAATCAATCTATTTACGACCTCAGTGGACGTCGAGTATCTGCTCCTACTCAAAAGGGATTAGTTTACATTAAGGATGGTAACAAGGTGTTGGTAAAATAGTAAACTTAAAACATACAAAATGAATAGCGGAGGACTCCAAATGGTTGGAACCCTCCGTTTTTTTTATAACTACTAATGGTTTAACTGTTAGAAAGTGTTAACTTTGCGAGGTTTATCTAAACTCTAAACATGTTCAGTCGTGGCGAATTTCCAACTTCATTCTAAATATCAACCGATGGGCGACCAGCCCGAAGCAATCCGTCAGCTCACTGAGGGGTTGCGCAATGGCGTTGAGGCACAGACGCTGTTAGGCGTTACAGGGTCAGGAAAAACCTTTACGATTGCCAATGTCATTGCGCAGATGAATAAACCCGTCTTGGTGTTAAGTCATAACAAGACGCTGGCGGCGCAACTCTATTCGGAGTTTAAGGGGTTCTTCCCCAACAATGCGGTGGAGTATTACGTGAGCTACTACGATTATTACCAACCCGAGGCGTATATTGCGGCAACGGATACCTATATTGAGAAGGATTTGGCCATCAATGAGGATATTGATAAACTCCGCTTGGCAGCTACGTCGTCCTTGCTCTCAGGGCGTAATGACGTCATCGTAGTGTCGTCCGTCTCTTGCATTTACGGTATGGGCAATCCCGCCGCTTTTTACGAGAATGTGATTGAGTTGCAGGTGGGCAAGGTGCTCGCGCCCGAAGTACTGCTCCGCCGCTTGATTGATGCCCTGTATACGCGCAACGATGTAGCGCCTCAGGCGGGAAATTTCCGCGTGAAGGGCGACACGGTGGACATCTATTTGGCGTATGCCGACGAGATGATTCGCGTGAGCTTTTGGGATAACGAGATTGACAGCATCGAGCAGGTGTGTACCACGTCTGGTGTGCGCATGGCGGTGTTTAATGAATACAAAATCTATCCAGCCAACCTCTTTTTGACCTCAAAGGAAACACAGGAATTGGCCATTCGCAAAATTCAAGATGACCTGCTTGTGCGCCTTGACGAGTTGCGTGAGGTCGGGAAGGAGTTGGAGGCGAAACGCTTGGAGGAACGTGTGACGTACGACATAGAGATGATTCGCGAACTGGGGCATTGTAGCGGGATTGAGAACTACTCGCGCTACTTTGACGGTCGCGAACCCGGCACACGCCCGTATTGCTTGCTGGATTTCTTCCCCGATGACTTCTTAATCGTGATCGATGAAAGCCACGTTAGTGTGCCCCAAATTTCTGCGATGTATGGTGGCGACCGTTCCCGAAAAACGGCACTCGTAGAGTATGGTTTCCGTCTTCCTGCTGCGTTGGACAATCGCCCTTTGCGCTTTGATGAATTTCAGGAGTTGGCGAAGCAAGTGATTTACATCAGTGCGACGCCTGCTAAGTATGAGTTGGAGCAGAGTCAGGGTATTGTGGTGGATCAAGTGATTCGCCCAACGGGACTTCTCGACCCGCCCATTGAAATTCGCCCTAACGATTGCCCCGTTGACAATCTGATGGAGGAAATTCAGATTTGCATGGAGCGCGATGAGCGTGTGTTGGTCACCACTTTGACAAAGAAAATGGCGGAAGAACTTTCTGAATACCTGCTTGACCACGGTGTGCGCACGGCGTACATTCATAGTGATGTGGAAACGCTGGAGCGTGTGCAGATAATGGAAGATTTGCGTCGCGGCATCTATCAGGTGTTGGTCGGTGTGAACCTCTTGCGCGAGGGTTTGGATCTTCCGGAAGTGGCACTCGTGGCCATTCTCGATGCCGACAAGGAAGGGTTCCTCAGAGACACTCGCAGCTTGACGCAAACGGCTGGGCGTGCGGCGCGTAACGTGAATGGGCGCGTCATTATGTATGCCGATAAGATTACGCCCTCTATGCAGCAAACGATAGACGAAACGGAGCGCCGTAGGTGTAAGCAAATTCGCTATAACACGGAGAACGGCATCACGCCGAAGCCTATTGTGAAGGACTTTAACACTACGGAACTCTCGGCGCTCAATAAAAATGCTGCCGAGCGTAGGGTGGAGCGCATGGGTTACTTACAACCGACTCCTATAGAGCAGGCGGCAGAAGCGCCCGTGGCGTATGGCAAGCAGAAGGAGGAACCGCGCGAACAGCGCATCGAGCGCCTGCGCAAGCAGATGAAGGAGGCGGCAGCAAAGTTCGACTTTATCCTTGCTGCACAGTTGCGTGATGAACTCTTAATGCTTGAGAATGAATAAATAAACTCTAAAGCGTAATGCTACAATTCTTAAAAAACTGGACATTGCCCGTGGCGATGGTCGTCGGTGCTTTGACCTATTTCATATTGGCAAATGTGCCACTCTTTACCCCCATCAAACCTTACATTTTGGTATTGGTGGAGGAACTACAACCCATCTTGATTTTCACCCTGCTCTTCGTGTCGTTCTGTAAAATCGACCCGCGCCAAATGCGCTTCTGTAAGTGGCACCTGTGGGCGTTGCTCATCCAAGCAAGTCTCTTCTTAGCGTGCGTAGGCTTTTGTGCCTTGTTCCCTGAGTCGCTTTGGAGGGTAGTTGTTGAGGGAGCGATGCTCTGCTTTATCGCTCCGACCGCCATAGCAGCGGTGGTGGTGACGTCAAAACTCGGTGCGCGCCCCGAAAGTCTGGCGGCATACATTGTGCTTGCCAACTTGCTCACGGCAATCCTCGTGCCCGCGGCGGTACCTCTGATTTATCCCGAACACGGTGGCACGTTCTTCACCTCCTTCCTGCTCATCATGAGCAGGGTGTTCCCCTTGTTGCTTTGTCCCTTTATCTGTGCTGTAGTGGCGCGTAAGTTCCTTCGCAAGTGGGTGGACTTGATGAATGCGCAGAAGGACCTTTCCTTCTACCTGTGGGCTGTAGCCTTGGCACTCGCCATTGGGATTTCTACGCGAAGTCTTGTAAACAGCACCGTCCCCCTGTTTTTCCAAATTGCTATTGCTATCGTCTCACTCCTCTGCTGTGTGCTCCAATTTACAATAGGCAGAATGATGGGACGTCGCTTCAACGACGAAATTTGTTGCGGTCAAGGCATGGGGCAGAAAAACACAATCTTCGCCATCTGGCTCGGCTATACGTTCCTCACCCCCGTAAGTTCTATCGCTGGCGGATTCTATAGCGTGTGGCACAATATTTATAATTCTTGGCAACTCTATAAGAAGTGTAAGCAGAAGGTGTGAAAATGATAATTGACTCTTAACTCCGGTTATAAGAAATATATAGGGTAAAACTCAATAAATTTTACTTTTTTATAGAATAAGAAGGAGAAAATAAATACATGTTAATAAAAAAATAGTAATTTTGCGATGTTGCCAGGGGCAACGGACATATTCAAGGAAGCGTTTTAGCTTTATTCCTGAATGGTGAACTTCGACAACTCACGTGTGATTGGAATTGGTAAAAGCGTTCTCCTTTGGTGTTGATATGTGTGTCATTACATATACAGCCAAAGGTGTGAGCTTTTTCTTTATCAATCACACGGCAGTCGAAGGCCGACCATTCAGATAAAGTTAAATTGGCTCACACTTTCTTTGTATGTTTACTATAAGTCTTTTATTATTTAAACTCAACACAATAGAGCCATAAGTGTTATCTGTGTTTATATGGCTTTGATAGACGTTGTAAAATGGCAATCCAATAGTGCAGAGATTGTTCATAAGTTTGCTTCAGAAGATTTACGTCTTGGCTCTCAATTGGTTGTGTATCCTGGGCAAACTGCTTTTTTTGTTAAGGGAGGAGTGATTGCTGACTCATTTGAAAGTGGAACCTATACCCTAAAGTCAGAAAATATCCCACTTCTCAATAAAATCATAAACATTCCATTTGGTAAGGAGTCTCCATTTAAGGCTGAAGTTTGGTTCGTAAATAAACTTGCCATCATGGATACTAAATGGGGAACTCAAACTCCAATACAATTGGAGGATCCCAAGTATGGTGTGATAGTTCCTGTTCGTGCGTTTGGACAATATGGTTTAAAAGTAGAAGAACCCCGAAAACTTTTAGAAACTTTGGTGGGGAATATGTCCTCTTTCTCTATTAATAAAATAGATCAGTATTTTAAGGGGAAAATGTTGTCTTTTTTTGCAAACTTGATTTCTGATAAGATGACGAAGGATAATATCTCAGTCCTTAATATCAACTCTTATCTTGTTGAGATGTCTGAATATGTACAAAGTCAGATTTCAATTGAGTTTCTAAAATATGGATTGGGGTTAGAGAATTTCCATATAATGTCTATAAATGTACCTGAAGATGACCCAAGTTTTAAGAAACTTAAAGAAGCTAAAGAGCTTGCTGCCCATGTTAAAATAGCAGGACGTGACATTTATCAGATGGAGCGTACTTTTGGTGTTATGGATAAGGCCGCATCAAATGAGAGTTCTGCAGGTGGTTTACTTAATGCTGGTTTAGGGCTTGGAGCCGGATTAGGAATTGGTAATCAAATGGGAAATGTTGCTTCCCAGGCTTTAAATGCAAATATCGCTCCTCCACCTATTCCTCAAACTACAATGTATTATGTTGCAGTGAATGGACAACAACAAGGACCGTTTGATTCAAATGTAATAATTGGATATATTCAAAATGGGCAAATAACAGCAGATACTCTTGTTTGGAAGAATGGAATGCCTACATGGGCAAAAATATCAACATTAGTAGAGTTTAGCAATTTGTTTGGTGCTTGTCCTCCTCCCATCCCCACAACTTTATAAAATAAAAAATGAAAAAGCTTACTTTAATTCTCGGCTCACTTACCTTAATTATCAATATTCTTTTAGGGATGATGCTATCCTTTTATCCCGCATTTAACATGGGGGTAAACTGTGTTGTAATTCTATTTAATATGGTGCTAATCTATACTCTTTCTGCAATTCAGATTAAGGACGGATTTCGTTATTCTCTAAATTTTCTATTCATAGCGCTATCTTTGGTAGAATTTGTCTTAGGTTTTTTAACCCCAGAACGTTTTGAAGATAACATTACATTGATATTATTGCTATTAATTATAATTAGCAAGGTGACATTATTAATAATTACTACATGCGTAAGTAAAATTACCAATTAACATAGATTCTAATGGAAGGTTTTAAATCATATACTTGTCCCAATTGTGGGGCCAATACCACAAAAACTGACAAATGTGAATATTGTGATTCCTTATTAGTGCGCCCCAATATAAATAGTTCTTCGGATTTGTTGATGGCGATTGATGAGTATAAATCTGAAGAACTAGAAAAAGTGTTGCTGAAATGCCAAACCTTACTTAAGGAGTGTAATGATACGGGGATTGTTAATTTCTCATATAAAGGTATGGATCTAGACCTGCAATTTATATTTGCTGAAGGCAACATTATTGAGTTAAATGTTTGTGATGAACAATTCGTTCGTCAATATAAAGTTGATATAGCAACAAATTTTAATATAATAGAATCTGAAGTTAATTGGGTGAACTTTGAGGTTGGGACAGATTTAAGTTTCGGAGCACAACTGTTACATAGGATTATGATAATTCTATATAATGATAGAATTGTTGTTTCTGATTTATCGTTTGAATTACAACCCAATAATACTAGTGAAAGTTGGTATATAGATTCAAATGGAGATTTTTTGTATAGTAACGATGAAGAATCTGAAACTGATGAAGAGAATGACTCAACAAGCTTTTGGGCATGGGTCATAGTTATAGTTGGGGCTTTGCTGTACTTTATCTTCTAAATCATGAATATAAACAAAGAATATGCAAACGAAAACTCTAGTTTGTCCTAATTGTGGGGCAGCCGCAACAAATTTGAAAAACTGCGAATATTGTGGCAGTCTATTGGTGAGATTTATAGATAACAATATTTTATTAGACGAAAGTAAATATGGACATAAAGCCATAGTATTTAATGGGCTTAAAGAAGCTTTGATGCGTAACCTTGAGGAGCAGGAAAGAACTTATGGGCGCAATCATATTCATACAAATATTTCTCATACCTTTTCTGGTCTAGAACTAGATGTTACCAATCCTATTGCTCAAACAGAGGTTCAATTTCCGAATGTTTATTTTGAAGGAGCAAAGTCAACTTTAAAAGTTACTCCTACTTATCAGAATTTGACAGATGAGCAGTCATTAGTTATTTGTATTAGATTCTATGAAATAACTGATGTCAGTGAAATGTTTTTTGTACAGGATCCTAACGGGGAATTTGCAGCATTCAATGAGCATAATTCAATGTTACATAATCAATTTAAAAAATTAGATATTTATAAATTATTTACTTTGCAGACTGACACTCTTGTGATATGTAACTATTTTGGATTGGGATTAAAATGCGGAAACGTTTCCCAATATTACTTGGATTTTGGTCAAGATGTTGAAGGAGCCGCTGATATTATCACACAATTCTTGAAAAATATGGCTGAAATAGATTCTTCAGAAACGTGTGGTTTGACATACGAGCAAATAAGTTTAACTCCAGAAGAATATACAGAAATTGTATCCAAGTCTTTACAAAAATCCCAATTAGCAAGGTTTGCTTTCATCATAATGTTCCTTTTAGTGATAGGTCTATGTATATATGGAATATTAAATCAGGTTTATACTGGTGGCTCTTGGATAGGTATAATAGTTGGTATTGCTTGTTTAATTTTTTATTTGAAGAAAAGTGCGATGTAATATAGATTAGAGTCTTACTTTTAGCGGATGAATATGATGATTTTCAATAAAATGCACAACGGCTGAAATCCAAATCAGGACTTCAGCCGTTGTGTGTTTATGAAAATCATGGGTGATTAATCCAATTCTCCGCTCTCATTCTCCTTCTTTATTTCTGCGGGAATGCGGAAAGCGGTGTAGAGTTCTATGAATGCCGCGATGCAGAGTGCTACTTGCCATTCGTCACCACGGAAGGGGGCGATGTAATTCACCTTCATGATAAACATAATGCCCGCTGCGATAAGTAAGAACGAGGCAATGATTTGCTGGCGACGCAGGCGGATGAGTGCAGGATTCCTGCCTTCGTAGCGCTGCAAGAGTTGCATGCAACCAAAGGCGAGGGCGCCGCAAGTATAAATATAGGCAGCGTAAGTTGTAAGCGAAGGTTCTATCGGCATAATGGCGCCAATGAGCATCAGTACGCCGCCGAGGTTATAAAGGATAGCTTGAAATTTTGTGAGTTCTTTCATAGGGGATTTTTATTCAATGATGTAAACATCTTCATCAGGAGTCTTCATAAATAGGCGCATTCTCGCCACTTCTTCTACTACCTCAGGGTCGTTTTGAAGGGCGCGAAGTTCTCGCTTGTCCGCTTCAAATTGGTCTTTGTAAGCCTGAATTTCTGCGCGCAGTGCGTCATTTTCTTTTCTGATGTCGTAGCGACGCATTAAACTATTGGTGTCCAGCACTCCAATAATGAGCGCAAAAAGCAAGAAGGTCCAAATATATTTGTACCTCCAAACCCATGTGCTGATCTTTGAGAAGAATGTTTTGACGCGCATATTAAAAGTAGAGTAGTGGGAGTTTGTAAACTCTATACGGGGAGTCGTGTGCCTCCGTTTTGCAAATTTACAACTAAATCTCGGATTACCTCACCTTGACAAGGAAGTAAAAACAAAAAAACAACCGCTTCATGTGAAGCAGTTGCCTTTCTTAGGGTGCCCGATGGGACTCGAACCCACGACATTCAGAACCACAATCTGACGCTCTAACCAACTGAACTACGGGCACCATAGTTAGTGTCTTTCTTTCCGAAAGCGTTGCAAAGGTAGAAACTATTTCTGAATTAGCAAAGGGTTCTTTGCCTTATTTTTGTAGAATTTTGTGAAAAAGATGTGTAGTAAGTCGTTTTGAAAACTCGCCTTATCAAAACTATCTTTGAGATGGTAAAAAATATTCGGCACTTAGTTGAAATTATCTGGGAGATAAATCAAACTAAGTGTCGATTCTTTTTTTGCAATGTCCGGGCAAAATTACTTCATCAGTCCCTTGGCTGCTTCAAGCGTGTTGAGCATGAGCATGCAGATGGTCATGGGACCTACGCCACCAGGAACAGGCGTGATGGCTTCGCAAAGGGGAACTACTTCTGAAAAACAAACGTCGCCGCAAAGGCGGAAACCGTTGGGGCGTGAGGCATCAGGGACGCGCGTGGTGCCTACGTCAATCACCGTAGCGCCTGGTTTTACCATGTCTGCCGTAACAAATTCGGGGCGCCCGAGAGCTGCGATGAGAATGTCGGCACGGCGACATTCCTCCTTGAGGTTTTGCGTGTGGCTATGTACGACTGTCACCGTAGCATCTCCGAGTTCCTTTTGAAGCATTAAGGATGCCATGGGCTTGCCCACGATATTGCTGCGCCCGATAATGACACAGTGCTTGCCGCTTGTGGGGATGTTGTAACGGCGGAGGAGTTCGAGAATGCCCTTAGGAGTCGCCGAGATATAACATGGGAGACCGATAGAAAGTCTGCCCACATTGATGGGGTGGAAACCGTCAACGTCCTTGCGGAAGTCAATGGCTTCGGTAACGCGTTGCTCTGAAATGTGCTTGGGCAAGGGGAGTTGCACGATGAAACCGTCTACATCGTCATCGTTATTAAGTCGCTCAACTTCAGCAAGGAGTGTTTCTTCCGTAACATCGGTGTCGAAGCGAACGAGTGAGGACTTGAATCCGCAGGCTTCGCAAGCGAGCATTTTGTTTTTGACATAGGTTTCGCTACCTCCGTCGTGGCCCACAAGGATTGCCACAAGGTGCGGACGCTTCTTACCTGCAGCAACAAGCGCTTCCACTTCGGCCGCAATTTCTTGTTTAATCTGTGCGGCAGTTGCCTTTCCGTCTATGATTGTCATTGTTAAGGTGAGGTTATTAGGTCGCTTCGCTTTAAGGTTTTGAGGTTATAAGGTCTCTAAAGTCTTTAAGGTCTCTAAGGTCGAACTGCGGATGATATGTCCTCGTAACCTCAAAACCTATAACCTTAAACCTCATAACCTCAAAACCTTATAAAATTATCTTCTCATGCCCTGCATCTGTTGCAACTGCTGCATCTGCTTCATTTGAGACATCATGTTTTTCATATTTCCGCCCGTCATCATCTTCATCATCTTACGCATTTGGTCGAACTGCTTGATGAGGCGGTTTACATCCTGAATGCTTGTGCCCGAACCCTTGGCGATACGCGTTTTGCGAGTTGCCTGGCGCATCAAAAGGTCAGGATTGCGGCGTTCCTTGGGAGTCATTGACTGGATAATGGCTTCGATAGACTTGAACGCGTTATCGTCAATATCTACATCCTTAAGCGCCTTGCCCACACCGGGAATCATAGAAGCGAGGTCCTTGATGTTACCCATCTTCTTGATTTGCTGAATCTGATTGTAGAAGTCTTCGAAGTCAAACTTGTTCTTCTGAATCTTCTCCTGCAGCTTGCGCGCTTCCTTTTCGTCAAACTGTTGTTGCGCACGCTCAACGAGCGAGATGATATCGCCCATGCCGAGGATGCGGTCCGCCATACGGCTGGGATGGAACTGGTCAAGCGCTTCCATCTTTTCGCCTGTGCCGACAAACTTAATGGGTTTGTTGACCACAGTACGGATAGAAATGGCAGCACCACCACGAGTGTCACCGTCCAACTTGGTAAGTACCACACCATCGTAGTCCAAGCGGTCGTTAAATTCCTTCGCCGTGTTTACAGCGTCCTGACCGGTCATGGCATCTACCACGAAGAGTGTTTCATCAGGCTGACAAGCATCCTTGATTGCTGCAATTTCCTGCATCAATTCTTCATCGATGGCAAGGCGCCCCGCCGTATCGACAATCACAGTGTCGTAACCCTTTGACTTTGCTTCAAGCACACCTTCGCGTGCAATCTGCACGGGGTCTTTAGACTCCAAGTTCATGTAGATAGGCACTTCAATCTGCTCTGCAAGCACACGGAGCTGCTCAACTGCCGCAGGACGGTACACGTCACACGCTACGAGCAGGGGATTGCGGTGCTTCTTGGTCTTCAAAAGGAGGGCGAGTTTCCCCGAAAGGGTCGTCTTACCCGCACCATTAAGACCCGCCATAAGGATTACCGAGGGGCGACTCTGAAGGTTGAGTTCTGCCGTTTCTCCACCCATCAATTCAGCCAACTCATCGTGCACAATCTTGATAATCATTTCCTTGGGCTTCACGGAAATGAGCACGTTCTGTCCGAGCGCCTTTTCCTTTACCGTATCGATAAAGTTCTTGGCTACCTTGTAGTTTACGTCGGCTTCAATGAGTGCGCGGCGCACGTCCTTGAGGGCTTCGGCAATGTTGATTTCGGTGATCTTGCCTTCCCCCTTAAGTATTTTGAATGATCTCTCTAATCTTTCGCTAAGACTGTCAAACATAGTATGTTGTATAATTTTTAGTTTCGTTTAGAATATTGTGTTGAGGCGGTTATCTGCTTGAAAGTTCTTCCCAGAAACTATCAAGGTCGTCACTCAATCCCGCCATGAGTTCGCCATCCAACACGATGGTGTCGTCATCTACGAGGTAGAGGTCGCAAATCGTTTCGTGGTCTTCATCGACAAGCACAAAAGAGTAAGGCTTCAAGATGCAGAGGTTTTCAAGTTCCTCTTTGTGCTCCTGTATTGCCTTGAGCAACTGCTGCTTAACGATGTCGTAGAAGTTTTCGCTGTGGTTGTTAATCCACTCTTCCACCACGCAACGTGTAATCTCCACGTCCTCATCGTTGAACACGAGCAACTCACCGCTTTCTGGGTTGACCTGGATATGAATATCGGTCAAGGGTTGATTTTCAAGTTCGATCTTGAATTTCTGCGCCACCTTTTTGAGGGCGCGTCCGATTTGCTGAAGCGTGTGTTCGCTGGTATTCATAGTAATGAGAATTTAATTTGTCGTGCAAAGTTACTATATATTTTTGAAAATTTAGGAGATACACATATATAAAAAACACCGCGTCGCAGTGCGAGCGGTGTTTTATTCCTTTAAAGAGGGGGGAGAATTACTTCTTCACTTCTACAACTTCAGCTTCCTGAACGGGTTCTTGCTTCTTCTTCGCAAGGTATTCGGGGAGGTTCAAACCAGCCATGTCAAAGAGTTCGTTGAGGGGAGGTACGCTCTGCATGAGACCAGAAACGAAGTTGGCTGTAGAACCCTTGCCGCCGTTAGCGCCCTGACCGCTGTCCCAAACCGTAACGTGGTCGATGTTAATACCCTTAACGGCTTCAACCTGAGTCTTAACGAGTTCGGGAAGCTTTTCAAGCAAGAGCAACATGTAAGCCTTGTTGGCATCTCCGCCTGCTGCTTGCACCATCTTGTCGTAACCGGCTGCCTGCTTCGTAAGGATTTCATAAAGACCCTTCGCTTCAGCTTCCATCTTCGCATAAATCGCGTCGGCTTCACCCTTTGCGTTTACACGCTTCTGTTCAGCTTCCGCTTCTGCGGCGATAATCAAACGTTGCTTTTCAATTTCTTGGGGAACGATGACGTTCGCGGTTTCTGTACTGCGTTCACGTTGTGCACGTGCCAATTCGGCGTCTCGTTCAGCAGCGTATGCTTCTTCGAGGGCCTTAGCCTGTTGCACCTTTTCAGCAGCACTTGCCTTACGCTGTGCTTCCGCTTCACGCTCACGGCGGTAGGCTTCAGAGTTTGCGATTTCTACCTTCGCTTCATTTTCACCCTTCACGGCTTGAGCATTTGCTTCAGCAGTACGGATACGCGTTTCTCTAACTGCTTCAGCCTTACCAATTTCACCGACCTTTTCCTGTTCTGCTACGCGTACCTTTGCTTCGTTGATAGCGCGTGCTGCAGCTTCACGACCGAGGGCTTCGATGTAGCCAGACTCGTCCTTGATGTCCGTTACGTTTACGTTGATGAGGCGGAGACCAATCTTCTTCAATTCCACTTCCACGTTAGCAGAAATCTGTTCCAAGAACTTGTCACGGTCGTTGTTCAATTCTTCAATACTCATGGTAGCGATAACCAAACGGAGTTGACCGAAGAGAATATCGCGTGCCAATTCTTGAATCTGTGTGGGAGAAAGGCCAAGAAGACGTTCTGCGGCTGCCAACATATAGTCGGGGTCGGTAGAAATACCCACGGTGAAGCGGCTGGGTACGTCCACGCGGATGTTCTGGCGGCTCAATGCGTTTGTAAGGTTTGCATCAATTGAAATAGGGATAAGACTTAAGTAAGCATAATCTTCAATAACGGGCCATACAAATGCACCGCCACCATGAATACACTTGGCAGAACCTTTACCCTTATTACCATAGATGACAAGAATCTTGTCTGAAGGACAACGGCGGTAGCGATTTAAAAGTGCTACGATGGTGAATACACCAATAACGACGCCAATAATAATAATTTCCATATCTTATAAAGTATTTAAGTTATTGTAATTCTTGAGAGTTGTTTAGGAGAGGCGTGCGGTAACAAGTAAGGTGCCTTCACCTGTGCTGCCAATGATATCCACTATTTTTCCAGAGGGAATCATCTCGTCATCATTAGTAACGGCATTGTATTCGCGGGCCACACCGTTGAGGCTCACCGTTACCTTACCTTTGCCATTGCGCTTGGCTGGTATGCGGAGATATACTTCGCCCTTCTTGCCCACTGCAGCTTCCATGCGTACGGCGCCATTGCCTTCGAACTTCATCAACTGCTTGAAAATTAAAATAAACGAAATTACGAAGAAGCATCCGCATACTACAGCTGCAAGAATTAAGAGCGTGTCCTGGGGGATTACATCGCGGAAACTGATACCTGCCCACCCGAAACCTACAAAGAATATAATGAGGTTTTTAATTGAGAAGAGGTCACCCGCAGTTGCTGCGTCTAATCCGTCTGCCGAGTCGAAATCTACATCCATTTCTACATCGCCAATTCCGCAAAGCGAAAGGATGAACTGAATCACCATAATTGCCGTGCTAATGAGGGCACATCCCCAAAAGATTTGCATCAGTGTAGGAAGTTCTGTGTACAAATTCCAATAGTGTTCCATAATCATTAAGTGTTTTGGTTTTGAGGTCTATAGTTTAGTGTAAAATTGCGCACCACCTCGTTACTGCAAATATAGCAAATACTTTGCTATGTGTAGTATCAAATTATAAAAAAAACATTGCGGATTATTATCTCCGCCCTCCTGCATAGATAGCGAATATAGCAGGAATCTTTCCAAGGTCGGGCAGTCCCTTTTGCTTCCATTCCTTAAGCGTCATAGAGCGGATGTATTCCTGCTCCGTCGTAATGCCTGCCGCTACGCAGAGTCGCGTTTGGGGTGCACAGGCCGAAAGGATGTCAGCAAAGAGTTTGGCATTGCGGTAGGGAGTCTCAATAAAGAGCTGCGTTTGGTTCTCATGCATGGAGCGCTGTTCCAACTGCTTCAGGCGCTTGCTGCGGTCGGAAGCATCGATGGGCAGATATCCGTGAAAGGCAAAACTCTGTCCGTTAAACCCACTTGCCATGACTGCCAAGAGAATGGACGAAGGTCCCACGAGGGGCACTACCTGATGCCCCTCACGCTGTGCAATGGCAACAATGTCCGCACCCGGGTCTGCTACGGCGGGACATCCTGCTTCGGAAATTACACCTACCGACTCCCCACGGCGGAGCGGTTCTAAATACTTGGAAAAGAGCGCTGTATCTGCGTGCTTGCCCATGGGGTAAAACTGAAGACTGTCAATGTCAATAGACTTTTCCACCTGCTTCAGGAAACGACGCGCCGTGCGCAACTCCTCAACGATGAAGTGGCGCAAACCAAGAATAATCTCTTTATTATATGTGGGCAACACACGCTCATGTGGCGTGTCGCCAAGTGTGACGGGGATGAGGTATAAGGGCATTGTTGTGAGGAGTGAGGAGTTTGGAGTGAGTAGTGCCTTGCGGAGTGGGGGAGGAGACTGTTATGGCTTGTTAAGGCCTATTACTGCCTGTTCGGCCTGTTGCCTGAAACCGCCTATAAATCAGCCAGCTTACAATTCAGAAAACACTTTCTTCCCTCTCGCATAAAACTGCCAGAGGATGCTGAAGTTCATGCGCTCGGGGAGTGAGGCATTCACGGTTTTCTGCAAGTTTTCCATGCGCTGGGGTGTGAAGTCGGGGCTCATACGCTTGTATTCTTTGCGCGCTTTAAGGACGGCACGGAAGTTGGGAAGGTCAAAGGTGGCCAAGAACTTGAATGCCGCCACATAATCTAAGAGGGCACGCGTGCGCATTACCGAATGGAGTTCTGCTTCAGGCAGGTTCTTGTAAAGCATCAGGAGGTTGTTGCGGAAGTTGAGGAAGGTCTTGCGCGGATTTCCCTGGTCGAGTGTAGCGCCACCGACATGGTACGCCACACTTTGCGGTACGCACACAATGCGTCGGCCTCTGTTTCTCAGACGCCAGCACAAGTCGATCTCTTCCATATGGGCAAAGAAGCGACCGTCCAATCCGCCTGAACTTATCCAGTCCTCGCGGCGCACCATCAGTGCGGCACCCGTTGCCCAAAGTACATCTTTAATATCATCATACTGACCACAGTCCTTTTCTACGACATGAAAAATTCTGCCGCGGCAGAAGGGGTACCCATAGCGGTCAAGGAAACCTCCTGAAGCCCCCGCATATTCAAACATATCCTTCTCGCGCTGGCTGAGCAGTTTGGGTTGACACGCCGCGACGTCCTTATTCTCTTCCATGTAGGAGAGTAGGGGGCGCAACCACCCTTCGTTCACTTCAACGTCCGAGTTGAGCAAGAGCAGGTAGGGATGACCGACCTGCGCCAGCGCGCGATTATAGCCTTCGGCAAAACCATAATTCTGGTCGAGCACGATTGTCTTTACGGTGGGGAACTCGGCTGCCAGCATCTCTAACGAACCGTCGGTAGAGGCATTGTCGGCAACGATAACGTCTGCCAATTCTTCGCTGAAGCGCACCACGGAGGGCAGAAACTGGCGCATCATCTCCCGACCGTTCCAGTTGAGGATGACTACGGCAATCTGCTTTTCAGTCTTTATGCTTGTGTTGCCCATAATGTCTCTTGGTCTTCTGTGAAATCGCCGAGGCGCACTACGGAGAGCGTATTGTCCACCGCCTCACATCCTTCTGCCTGCGTCACCTTTATATAATTGTCTGTAAATCCGCTCAGGGGTTCTCCCTCCTTGGCATGCTCCCAAAGCACGGGGCGCTCCGTTCCAATGTGAGCGGCATAATGTGCCTTGCGCTTCTCTTCCGAGAGTTCGATAAGGCGCTGACTGCGTGCGTGTTTCGTTTGTGCGTCCACCTTATAGGGAATTTCCAGGGCACGCGTGCCGGGGCGTTCGGAGTAGGAGAACACGTGGAGTTGCGAAATAGCCAATCCCTTAATGAAATTATACGCCTCCTCAAACAATTCGTCCGTTTCGCCACGCATCCCCACGATGACGTCCACCCCGATAAAGGCATCGGGCATTACCTGCTTGATGTAGTTGATTCGATCAGCAAAAAGGGCGGTGTCATAGCGGCGACGCATCAATTTAAGCACCGCATCGCTACCACTTTGAAGGGGAATGTGGAAATGGGGCATAAACTTCTTCGACTGCGCGCAGAAGTCAATGATTTCCGTCGTGAGCAAGTTGGGTTCAATAGACGAAATGCGGTAGCGCTCAATGCCTTCCACGGCATCCAATGCCTTTACAAGGTCAAAGAAGGTCTCACCCGTGGAACGGCCAAAGTCACCGATGTTCACCCCCGTAATCACAATTTCCTTGCCCCCCTCAGCCGCCACTTCATGTGCCTGACTAACGAGGCTTTCAATCGTTCCGTTTCTGCTCTTTCCACGTGCCATGGGGATGGTGCAGTAAGTGCAGTAATAGTTGCAACCATCCTGCACCTTAAGGAAGTAGCGCGTGCGGTCGCCGTGCGAACACGAGGGCACAAAGGTCGAAATCTCGCGCGTAGGTACGGCAATCGCTTCGTGGCACGCCTCGCCCTGCGCCAGTGCTTCCTTCTTCGCCCAACGCTCTTCGATCAGGCGAATCACCTCGCCCTTATGCTCCATGCCCACCACGAGGTCCACGCCCTCGAATCCCGCAATCGTATCGGGTTGTAACTGGGCGTAGCAGCCCATCACCACTACGAATGCACCGGGGTGCTTACGGGTAAAGCGGTGAATCGTTTGGCGGCACTTGGAGTCGGCAGTGTCGGTCACGCTACACGTATTGATGATACAAAGGTCCGCCACTTCGCCCTTTTCCGCCACCGTCATGCCACGCAGGCACAACGCGTCTTGAAGCGAAGCCATTTCCGCAAAATTGAGTTTGCAGCCCAAAGTATGGAAGGCCGCTTTTTTATTTAATAAAGGAGAATACACAATAATTTTTATAGTGAGGAGATAGTAGTGAGTAATGCCGTGGGGGGTGGGGGGCTAAGTAGTAGGTAGTAAGTAGGAGTGAGTAGTGCCTAGCGGGGTGGAAAATTGTTAAGGCTTGTCTCCTATTACAGCCTGTCCCTGCCAGCCAGGTCCGTTGTCTGTTGTCTGTTGTTTGTTGTCTGTTGTCTGTTGTCTGTTCTCAGTCCCCGCCTTCATTCTTGCTACAAATTTACGATAAAAGATAGACACACCCCCTTTTTTTATAACAGAAAATTTGACCGCTATTTCCGTAAAAGGTTGAGGATGTTTTGTTTATTTGCCAAATCAGCATAACAAAACGGAGGTTTATATTGTTAAATTGTTAATTTTTATACAAAAAAGTTTATTTTTCTGGTGGATATTTTTTGCGTAACAGAAAAAGTCTGTAATTTTGCACCGTTTTAATAGGACAATTAATTGTATCACTTTTAAAAATTAACAAAGAAAATGAAGAAGTTGGTTTTCATGTTCGCTGCTTTCGCTGCAGTTTCTTTCGCTTCTTGCGGTGGTAACGCTACTCCCGCTGCTGAAGTTGCTGATTCTGCAACTGTTGACACTACAGTAGTTGATTCTGCTGCTTGTGATTCTGCAGTTTGTGATTCTGCTGCTACTGATTCAGTTGTTGCTTAATTATCAGCCAAGCGAAAGATCGTGTATAGCTGAGCGATAGCCGAGCATAGACACGATTTAGAGCCCGCAGGTATTCCTGTGGGTTTTCTTTTTGTCTGTGCTGAAGGATAAATGAAGAATACGCACAAACATGATGGGGAGGTAAGCGTTTGTCCGTTCGTATTCAATTCGGAATGCTACATGTTTGTACTACAGAAGTGGAGATAGTCCTACACATCAGGACTATCTCCACTTTTTGGAATTCACGGACTTACTGATTTATGCAGAATTATAAGTAGTATAGTTTTCACTAAGTAACTAATAAATGCAACAAGGTTACTAATAGTGTTTCCGATAATAGGTATAATTGCAATTAAGAGGCGTTTGAGTATTTATGTGTGTTAAGATTTGAGACTTAAATGAGGTGAGGGAGGGATAAAGAGTTGCATAAAAGTGTGCATCTGTTATGCTGAGTTACCCCCTAAAAACAAAAAAAGAGGGGCTTACGCCTCTCGGACTTTGAAACAAGTTCTTACTCATTTCGGTGCACTACAATTGCCTATGTGAAGCAGAGTAGGGCGGATTCATTCACTAATCTAATAATCTTTACTTAATCATTCTTTAAAATGTCCGGGTTCCCCTCTTTAAATAAACTGGAACCGTCATAAATCGAAATTCAATCAGGTCTAGTTTAGCTGTGTTAAGCGGTGCAAAGTTACGCCCTTTCTTATTGATACAAAAAGATTTACACGGAAAAAGTGTAAATCTCCAAAAGATTTTTCTCCTATCCGTTTGCTTTGAAATATGGGTTTGGCAAATTCGTGGAAGATGGGGAGTTGTTCTGCTTAAAAGCATGGTCGCTACCCGAGTAGCATTGCTTGTAGAAAAGAACTTGGGTGTGCCAATAATAGATATTAGCACACCCAAGTTATAGTTGTATGAAAGTTTACTTCAACGCGTCCTTCGCCTTAGTGATAAGGTCAGCAAGGTTGGCGTAGTGGAGGCGCGTGGCCTTATCCGTTGCGCGCGCATTAAGGAGGCGACGGTGGAGGCGTTCGTAATAGTCCATAAAGTAGGGGCGTTGTGGACTATCGGTAGCGTATTCCGAGAAGCGACGGTAGGCATCGTTGAGCTGAACAACCGCCGTAGTTTGCATAAGTCGGCGGTGGGCGTCAATAGTTGTGCCCTTGTCCAAACCGCGGAAGAGGCGCTTGTCAACTTCTTCGAGGTAATCCTCAAAGGGAAGTTCTTCGTTGAAAGCATCTCCCACAATCCAACCACTAATGTCGAAAATGTAATTGTTCAAAACATCTTCGCAATACCTATCTGTGAGGTCGGCAGGACGGGGATAGAGGCGCGCAACGAAGGGCTCTTCAATGAGCCACGTGGGGCAGGTGAAGACGTGCTCGTCAATGAAATCGAGGGCGCGGAGTTGCTTTTCGCGTGACGTAGGTGTGTAAACGGCTCCAGGTTCGTCCACGGTGCGGTAATTGTATTGTACACCACCGATGTTGCGTGCCACGTGTCCCATATAACGGCGGTATTGGCTGATGATGTTTCCGAGTCCGCGCTTTAAGTTTGTGTGGTAAATGTCATTGCTTTCGTACGTCCACTCGGGGAGTTGCTTGATGATGCGCTTGAGGTTGAGAATGCCGTAATGGCTTGCCTTCATGGCGTCGTCGCCAAGGTCTTCCGTTTGACAACGAGGATCATTCGTCTTATTGGTTTCGCCATCGCCAAACCAGAGACGGGGATTGTGGGGAAGGTTTGCCTGAACGAGTTTCTCAAGTTCCCAATGGTCGCTCTCGGCATCGTAGGCGTCGAACATGGGTGTGTAACCCCACTGGATGGCCCAGATATCGTAATCGTTGATTCTGGGGAAGAGTCCCTTGCGTGAGATGCTATCTTCGGGTTGAGCAACGTAATTGAAGCGCGCATAGTCCATGATGGAAGCGGTGTGCCCATGCTTTTCCACCCATTCCTTATTGCGAAGGCTATCTACGGGCGAGAGACTTGAGGCTCCGAAATTGTGGCGCAAACCCATGGAGTGTCCCACTTCATGACTGGACACGAAGCGGATGAGTTCGCCCATGAGTTCGGTGTCAAACTTCATCTTGCGCGCCGCTTCGTCAAGTGTGCCCGCCTGAATCATATACCAGTCGTGGAGGAGGGTCATCACGTTGTGGTACCAGCACACGTGACTCTCGATAATCTCTCCCGAACGGGGGTCGTGGACATTAGGTCCGTAAGCATTCTCAATGTTAGAAGCAAGGTAGCGGATGACACTAAAACGCGCATCCTCGAGCGACATGGTAGAGTCGTTGGGCCATTCCTTACCGATAATGGCGTTCTTAAAGCCCGCCTTCTCAAACGCTACCTGCCAGTCGTTCACCCCCTTAATGAGGTAGGGAATCCATTGTTTGGGAGTGGCGGGGTCGATGTAGTAAACGATGGGTTTCTTGGGCTCAACAAGGAAACCGCGACGCATAGAGTCGGCAGCAAGTGAGTCCTTGGGCTCGAGGCGGTAGCGTGTGATAAACGTCTGTGTGCCTACCGTCTGCTGGTCGTCCGTAAAGGGTACGCAACGATTGGCAAAATAGCCCACGCGAGGGTCAAAGAGGCGTCGGCGCATGGGTTCCTTGGGAAGGAGTACGAAGGAGATGTTCAAACCAATCGTAGCATTTCCCGTGCGTTGCGCACTGATGCTTCCGCTTGAGGCATAGTAGGTATTAACAAGGCGCACTTCCACATTTGTGGGGTAACTCTTGATGCTCTCAATGTAGGAAAGGTCGCGCTGGAGACTTGAAACGCCCAAGGCTGTCTTTGCGCTACGGTGGAGTCCGAGAGCGGGATCATCGTCCTCAAAGAAGGAATTCACCTTAATCTTATAGCCGCGCTCAGAAGAGCCTTCAATCTTAAAGGCACCGATGACGGGGTCGGAAGAAGAGACGTGCACCGAGCGACTGATGTTGTCGGTAGAATCGGTGTCGGCAAAAAACATATTTGCACGGAGCAAGAGTTTGTTGCCTGGTGCTTTTTCCCAATAAACAGACTGCTGGTTGGCTTGCTCACCGCCGTATTTTGAAGCGTTGGCGGGAGTGTTGGTGTAGCGCACCGTTGTGAGAAAAAGTCTGCCTATGAGCGAATCGGGAATTTCAAAGAAATAATTTTCGCCCTTCTGGGTAACGGTGAACAACCCCTTTTGAGTGGTGGTTTGCTCTTGAGCAACCGCTTGCGTGGGGGGTATTGTTAGCGACGAAGCAAGCAAGAAGAGTGAGAAGAGGTATTTCATTGCTGATCGTATGGGAATTAGTCAGAATTATAAGGGACCTAATTTTAATTGTAAGGGATTAAGTTTTAATCAAAGCACGCCTTGAAGGTCTCATAACTTAGGTCAAGTCGCGAAAGTTCGTAAGGTTGAAGCGTGAGTGAGAAGGTGCCTGGGAGTTCTTCCAATCCAAAGTAGGACGTACAGATGCTTGCCAAGCGGAAAGCCAGAGCGTCTCCGCGTTTCATGAGTGCGAGGCAGGTCGAGCGGAGTAGGGAGGCGTCTTCTTCCATGGTCTTCATCTCTTGGAACAGAGCGTAGGCGGCAGGGAGGGTGGTGATGCGTAATAAGAGCGTAATGCGTTGTTGCACGTCAGCTGTGAAGTGTTGCAACAGGAAGGTAATTTCCTCATGCTTACGAGCGAGAGGAAGTAATGCTTCGAGCACCTTTCGGCAATCAATGGTAGAGATGCCCGATTGGGCATACGTGCTCAGTGCCTCGTGGGTGAGTGTGAGTAATCCTTGACGGTGCAAGGCTATCGCGCCTTTAAGGAAGGTACCCAAGTAGGCTTTTGGGTTTGTGGGCACGATGGTTGTGAAGCATTCCCAAAACAAAGCCTCGTTGAGGGAGGGAAGTAAGTCCTCGGCAAGCAAGAATCCTGCCGTCTTGAAGTCCATGCTCTTGAGGTTTGCAAGAATGTCTTGCAAACCCTTGATGTCGCCCGCTTGCAAAGGTTGCAGGAGGCGCTGGCGGAGGATGGGGTTGTGGCGGCGGAGCATGGGCGGAGAATTAGGGTGAGTAAGTTGCGACGGCGTCGCAACTTACGGAACATTTAGATTAACGCCTTGTTGTAACTTGTGGGGTTATCTTGCTTCTAAGAGCACGACATTTTCAACGTGGTGTGTTTGGGGGAACATATCCACGGGTTGCACCTTAACGACACGGTAATGGGTGTCGAGGAGTTGGAGGTCGCGCGCTTGAGTAGCGGGGTTACAACTTACATAGACAATGCGCTTGGGGTGTGCAAAGAGGATGGTGTCAATGACATCTTGGTGCATACCTGCGCGGGGAGGGTCGGTGATGATGACATCGGGGCGACCGTAAGTTTCAATAAACTCTCGGTTGAGGATGTCCTTCATGTCGCCTGCGAAGAAGAGGGTGTTGTCCAACTGATTGATTTGAGCGTTCACCTTTGCGTCTTCAATGGCTTCGGGAACGTACTCAATACCAATGACTTTCTTCGCCTTCTTGGCTACGAAGTTGGCAATCGTACCCGTACCCGTATAGAGGTCGTACACAAGTTCTTCGCCCGTCAATCCGGCAAATTCGCGCGTCACTTTATAGAGTTCGTATGCCTGCTCGGTGTTTGTTTGATAGAAACTCTTGGGACCTACTTTAAACTTCAAGTCTTCCATCACTTCGTAGATGAAATCCGTGCCGTGATAGGTCTTAATGTCGAGGTCGCCAATCGTGTCGTTGCACTTCATATTGTTGACATAGAGCAAGGAAGTCACTTCGGGGAAGTTCTGCTTGATGTGCTCCAGGAGTTGCATGGCTTGTGCTTCCTCCTCGCGGGTGGTGTAGTGGAACTGAATCACCACCATGAGTTCGCCCGTCGCAGAGTTGCGCAACATGATGTTACGAAGGAGTCCGCCCTGGTTGCGGAGGTCGAAGAAGGTGAGACCGTGCTCGAAGGCATAGTCACGAATGCCATTGCGAAGGCGATTGTTGATGTCGTCCATGAGGTGGCACTTCTCGATGTCGAGAATCTTGTCGAACGCACCCGTAATGTGGAAACCTACGGCGTTCATGTTGTCAAACTTAACGCCAGATTTCACCTGCTCAAGGGTCAACCATTTCTTGTTAGAGAAACCAAACTCCAACTTGTTGCGGTAGCCGTAAGTGTCCTTGCTTCCGAGGATGGGCGAAATCTCTGGGAGTTCAATTTTTCCGATACGTGTGAGGTTGTCCACCACTTGCTTCTGCTTGTAAGCCAACTGATGTTCGTACGCCAAGCATTGCCACTTACAACCGCCACACACACCGAAGTGCTGACATACGGGAGCAACGCGCTGGTCAGAGAGTTTGTGAATTTTCACCGCCTCTGCTTCGGCATAACTGTGCTTCTTACGCTTGATTTGGAGGTCAACGATGTCGCCAGGCACCACATAGGGTACAAAAATCACGAGGTTGTCCACCTTTGCAATTGCTTTGCCTTCTGCGGCAACATCGGTGATGAGAATATTCTCGAGAAGGGGGAGTTCTTTCTTTTTACGAGCCATTTTATATATGGATATGGGGGTAAACTATTGGGGTTAAGGGATAAAAATGTCGAGGTTGTCGTAGGCAAATGCCACATTGGGGGGCAAAAGTTGTGCACTTTCAGCATGCAAACCCGCCGAATGTGAGAAATGTGTGAGCCATGTTTGGCGCGCTCCCACGCGTTGTGTGAAGGCTACGGCTTCCGAGATGGATTGGTGCGTGTTGTGCGGTTGCACGCGAAGTCCGTTGATGATAAGCGTGTCTATGCCTTTGAGCAGCGCCTCATCTTCCTCGGGGATAGACTTCATGTCAGTGATATACGCCACGCGGTTGTTGAAGATAAACCCGAGAATGGGCAACTGACCGTGCATCACACGAAGGGGAAGGATGTTGACGCTACCAACGGTGAGCGGTTCGTGCGGACGAATGTGGCGGAGTTCGATGCTCGGCACGCCCGGATATTTGTTTGTTCGGAAACAATAGGGCAGGCGTTGGCGCAAGTTGTTCGCCACCGTCTCTTCGGCGTAAATACACACATCCCCAAATACTTGGAAGGGGCGCAAATCGTCAATTCCCGCCGTGTGGTCGGCATGCTCATGCGTAATCAGCAGGGCATCGATGGGGAAAAGGCGCAGGTTATGAGGATTATCAGGGTCGCCACTCCCCACTTCGCGAAGCGTCGCAGGGTGAAGGGCTTGAAAGTTCAATACTTGTTGGCGGAAGTCCGCACTACAATCAATCAGGATGCACTCGCCATTGTCGCCTTCCAAGAGGGCAGAACAGCGCAAGCGCTTATCGCGAGGGTCAGAAGAGGTGCACACAGGGCATGTGCAACCTACTTGAGGCACACCCGTACTGGTGCCGGTTCCGAGGATGGTAAGGCGCATGGGGGAAGGGAGGGAAAAGTTCTTGAGGAGTCGGTATATTACCGCCCACTTGGTGTATTAAAAGGAAATCTCTCGCTTGAAAAACTAAAAGTAACTTAGTTGAAAATCTTCGAGACTTAATTAAAAATCTTTGAGACTAATGAAAGCGCAACTCTAAATGAGATTAGCTTCGGGCGTAATTGTGATGCCAAACTTCTTGCGCACATCTGCTACGATGGTGTTTGCAAGCGTCGCTACTTCAACGCCCGTTGCGCCACCGCGATTGACGAGCACAAGGGCTTGCTTTTCATATACGCCCGCTCTGCCGAGTGATTTTCCCTTCCATCCGCATTGCTCAATGAGCCACCCAGCGGGGATTTTAACGCCCTCTGCTTGGGGATAGTTTGGGATGTCGGGGTAAGTGACTTTGAGGCGTTCAAATTCCTCATTGCTGATTACGGGGTTCATAAAGAAAGAACCTGCGCTTCCGATTTCTTTAGGGTCGGGGAGTTTGTTCTTGCGGATGTCAATAATGACTTGGCGGAGTTCGCTTGCCGTAGGTGTGGAAATGCCACGCTTGGCGAGTTCTTGCTCAATGGTGCCGTAGGTGCACTGGGGCGTAAAGGTGCGACTGAGGCGCAAGTGAACGCGCGTAATGGCATACGCACCTTTGCCTTCCTTCTTGAATACGCTTTCGCGATACCCGTATTTACAAGCACTATCACTAAAGAATTCGTGCATGCCCGTTTCGAGGTTGATGGCCTCTACGTTTGCCACGAAATCGGCAATCTCTACGCCGTAAGCACCGATGTTTTGCACCGCCGCCGCACCCACTTCTCCGGGGATGAGCGAGAGGTTTTCAAGACCGTGATACCCCTGCTTGACACACCATGCCACGAGGTCGTCCCAGTTTTCACCCGCGCCCACAATGAGCATCACCATATCGGGACCAGCAAATGCTTGCTTGCCCTTGATAGCGGAGTGAAGGATGGTGCCGTCGAAGTCCTTTGTAAAAACGAGATTGCTCCCCTCACCGATATGCAGAAGGGGCTCTTCAGCATCACGTGAGCGGAGAAACTCTTGCAATTCCGCCTCGCTGGAATATTCCACGAAGCGCTTACACTTGGCGTCAATGCCAAAGGTGTTATGGGGGAGGAGGGAGTAATTTTCTTTGATAATCATAGGAGGGAAATGAGAAATGAGAAATGAGAAATGAGAAATGAGAAAGTAGCTGGCGCGCTTAAATTCCGCATGGTCTTTCTCCTTTTTCTTTCTCCTTTACAATGAGAAATGAGAAATGAGAAATGAGAAAGTAGCTGGCGCGCTTAAGTTCCGCATGGTCTTTCTCCTTTCTCCTTTTTCCTTTCTCCTTTACAAATCAGTTTTCCAATTGCACCAACTTCCATTGCCACTTTATCAAGCGGAACTTGAGTGTGGAGGAAATGCCCGTTGAGGGACTTGTGATGACCAAGTAGCGCTCGTGGGAGTCGCGTCGGCATTGTCCGTAATTGATGTTGGTGAGCATCTCCTTGGGCAATTCGGGAGAGTAATCCCACCACGTATCCGCCGAAACATCGCCAAAGACTTCCTCGTTGCTGTATTCGTCATAGGTCTTGAACACATACGGATTGCGAATGCGCTTGCGCTGGAAGACGGAGTCGGTGGCAAACTGTTTGTAGAAGGCATAGAACTCACCGTTGGCGTGGCGCTTAAACGATTGCCAATTAAGTCCCGTGAGTTTCCAGCGACCTTCCAAACGGTTGAAAACATACTGCTTCACACTATCGCAATGGAAGAAGATGAACTCCACCTTCACCTCGTTTACGCTCGTGTCTTGGGCGCAAGTCATGTCTGCCTCCTCGTCAAAAATCATTGTGTTGACCTCTTCAAGCACTTCCAAGCGGTCGAAGGTCCACTCCTCGCGCTCAATCTTGCTCATATCCCTGCCATTCTGTACGGGTAGGGGGAAGGCAATGCGCTCCTCCTGGAAGCGGCTATTGCGCACGAAGTTGAACATGAAGTCGTCAAACAACCCATCGGCACCCGAGGGAATCTCAAGCTCTTCCCACTCCAACGTGTCGGGCGGTAGGGCAAGCACAGAATCTATGTTGATAGAGGGGCGCTTTTCCTCCACGGGCGCCTTTCGGCACGCCGTAAAAATGGTCATTAAGAGCAACCCCAACCACAAACTTCTTTTCATCCGTTAATTTTGAGTAGTTACAAGAAGCAAATTTACACCTTTTTCTCTAAAACTTACCGACCTTTCTCAAATAAAATACCTAACTTTGCAGAAGTTTTCCCAAATGAGAACGAGGAGCGAACAAGTGAGATGCTGATACCGCATGGACTTTCTCCTTTTTCCTTTCTCCTTTCTCCTTTTTCCACACTCAACTATGTTAGAACGCATTTCAAATTTACTCGGTGAAATCCAAACTTTGAGCGCAGCTGATGAGAAGGAACTCGAAGCGCTCCGTATCAAATATCTTTCGAAGAAGGGTCTTTTGAATGACCTCATGGCAGACTTCCGCAATGTTCCTGGCGAACAGAAGCGCGAAGTGGGTATGCGCATCAACGAACTCAAGACGGCGCTTCAAGAGAAGTTGGCAGAACTCCGCCTCAATATCGCCACTTCAGAGGACGACCTCTCAGACCTTGACCTCACGCGCACGGCTTACCCCGTGAAGCTCGGCACACGCCACCCCCTTTCGCTCACGAAGCGCGAAATCATTGACATCTTTGCGCGCCTCGGTTTCGCTATGGCGGAAGGTCCCGAAGTGGAAGACGACTGGCACGTGTTTGGCTCCATGAACTTTGCCGATGATCACCCCGCACGCGACATGCAGGACACCTTCTTCATCGAAGCACGCCCCGACATCATCCTCCGTACGCACACCAGTTCCGTACAGAGCCGTGTGATGGAGCAAAGCGAACCTCCCATCCGCGTGATTTGCCCCGGACGTGTGTACCGTAATGAAGCCATCTCTGCGCGCGCACACTGCTTCTTCCATCAGGTTGAAGGACTTTACATCGATGAAGACGTTTCGTTCACCGACCTCAAGCAGGTGCTCCTCACCTTCGCACGCGAAATGTTTGGCGCCGACACTAAGATTCGCCTCCGCCCCTCATACTTCCCCTTCACCGAACCTTCGGCGGAAATGGACATCTCATGTAACATCTGTGGCGGAACGGGTTGTGGATTCTGTAAGCACACGGGTTGGGTAGAAATCCTCGGTTGCGGTATGGTTGACCCCAATGTGCTCGAAGCAAACGGCATTGATAGCAAGAAGTATAAGGGTTATGCCTTCGGTATGGGCGTAGAACGCATTACGAACTTGAAGTATCAAGTAAAAGACCTCCGCCTCTTCTCAGAAAACGACACCCGCTTCCTCGAAAACTTCATGTCGGCAAACTAATAGCGAAAGTTATACATATAAAAAAAGAGAATGCATATCCGATGGGAGTGCATTCTCTTTTTCTGTATGGGGTTAATTCTTTGATTCCTAAGGATTATAGATGCTATAGAAATTTATTGGTGTCCGGTAAACTTTTGAGGGAGGAATAGGTCTGTAGGACCTATAAGCCATCAGCCCAGGGCAACGCCCTGGGTAGATTGATTGGGTGGGGACTCGCCCTGAAGGGGCAAAAGCATTAAATTACAATGCGTTATC
>JAZTYI010000096.1:0-4256 GCA_045636885.1 Alloprevotella sp. | reverse complement strand
AGGGCAACGCCCTGGGTAGATTGATTGGGTGGGGACTCACCCTGGAGGGGCAAAAGCATTAAATTACAATGTGTTATCTCTGCTTTTGCCCCTTCAGGGCGTAATCTTCGTTTAACTCCTCACCCAGGGTGTTACCCTGGGCTAATGGCTTTATCCCCTTCCAGGGGAATATTTCAAACATGAGGGGCTTCTCAAAATATTGAGTATAATATTATGTTGAATTTCAATTAGATGCTACTCAAATCTTATGTTTACCGGACACCAATAATAGAAAACCGGTTGTTTAACCTTGAAAAAACTAGGTAACTTATTTTTTGCCCTCAAAAATGGGTTTTTCGAGATAAAAAAAGTGGAGATAACCCTGATTTCAAGGGCTATCTCCACTTCCGTAACACAAAGATACAAAATTTCGGAGCGAAATGCAAATCCGTTAACACTTGTTAACACCAATATTATTTCGCATTTTTCGTCATTTTTCGAGTCGTTAAAAGAGCACCAAATTTAGGGTCGCTTCAATATAACAAGCGCCTAATGGCATCTCCTAATGCTAAAGACTTTCTGTTTCCTCTTCTTCAAAAAGGGGTTGCTCAATCACCTGGATGACTTCGTTTGAATTACTATCATAAACGAAGGCAACAATCGAGAGGTTTTCTGCCACCCAAGCCGAAGGAACCGTATAATGATACGTCACACTTTTTTCTACGCCGGATTCAAGAGCGATCGTTTCACCCCACGAACCATTGACGGCGCCGCGAAGCACGTGATTGTGAACGTATCTTGGGTTAACAGAATTGTCAGGCATCTTCTGGAAACTCACAATATTGCTTTCCGTAATCCACACCTGGAGGTTGGCATTCAGTCCTGCTCCTGCCAATGCATCCACCTGCACTGTGAGGGCGCGCTCTGCTGCGTCGTAAGTTGAGTTTTCCAACGAAAGGTTCACGGGAGATTCCATCTTAAGGCGTTCATCAGTAATCGCCATCCAAGAAGGATGATTTTGAAGTCCACCCTTACGGTCTACCATACCTGTAGGCAAACTCTGCACGCCCCAATAGCGGAAGTATTCCGTGCCGAGGTCGTTCTTCAACGGACCTGAAAGTCCGGGCATATCTCCGTGTATCGCCACAGCGATTACGCGATCATGACCATAGTAGTCTTGGAGTTGCGTAACTACAGTTGCGGCATCCGGACAGTTGATGCAAAGCATCCCCGTAAAGTCCTCAATAAGCACATTCTTCAACTGCTTAGGAACTGTAGGATTGTCGGGGTCGGTAGGAGTTTCGGGAACTTCGGGAGTTTCTACTGGGATAAAGCGTTCACTATCCTTAATATCTTCACATCCAAATGTAAACGCCACGAGCGACGTAAGTGCCAATATATTTTTAAGTGTCATAGCGATGGGTCAAGATTTAGAAGTTGAAATTATACGAAACAGTGAAACCCTTTGATGCGGGAACGTAGCGACACACACCACCCGAGCAGTTGAAGCCCGCACGTGTCTTGCCATAGGCAATCTGCAAGCGGTGCGCCTTGTACGTGTAGCAACCGCCGAGGTTGTAGTAGTGTTGCGCGCTGGTGCCTGTGCCATCAGCATTGGGCACGTTGGCATTGTACATATCCGATACGGTGAACATAAAACCGGGAAGGACAGAAAGTTCCAAAAGTCCATACGCCCAGTCGCCCTGGTCGCCCGAAGTGGTGAGATACTGCGCCTCACCGCGGAGTGCCACCTTCTTTGAGATATTCCACTTACCCTCTGCAATAAAGATGTTAGAGGTGAAGGTGTTGCCGTGACCTTCGATGACAAACTGGTTGTAACGTTGGTTCATGTACATCAAGTTGAGTTTGAAGTCCTTCGTGAGCTTCTTATCTACCTGTACATTGATATCCTGGTAATAGGTTTCGTCACCCATTTTAAAGAAACTGGTGGTGTAACCTGCCGTACCCATCACGTCGGTAACGCCCGCAAGAGGTTTGCGGTCAATACCGCGGATGTGTGACGCATTAAGTTTCACCTTTGTGCCATACTTACCACCGAGCAATGTCTTACGCTTGAAGTTATACCCCACTTCACCCTGGAACGCCCATTCACCAAGTGCGTTCTGCGTAGCATAGGGGTAAAGCGCAGCAAGGGCATAAGTGTGCTGTGTAGAGAAAGCGGGGAGGTGGTTGATGAAGCGCGCCGTAAGAGTCTGACTACGCTCGCTGCGGAAACTCATATCCTCCGTGCGCTTTGCCTGAAGCAAGGCACTGAAACCCTTCTTAGAGTAAGAACCTGAAAGCAAAAGGGTGTTACCATGACGGTAAATATAACCATTGTCAAAAGAGGGGTCGTGTGACTTCCAAGCATACTCCGCCAAGAAGTTGTAATTACCTGCCTGAAGGTTGGCACGCACATCAAATGCACCTACATTGTCAGGAAGATTAAGGCGGCAGGGCATGTTGTTTACGAACTTCATCAAGTTTTCCTGCTCTTCAAACTTTGCCACGCCACTAACGCCGAGCATGAGGTAGATGTTCTTCTCCTGCATCTTGCGTGAGAAGGCGTCGATGTTCACTTCAAGGTCTACACCACTCACCAGGGGGGCATGGTCATTCGCCCAGCGGTCCTGCCAATACTCGCGTTGCTGACCGGCAAGGAGTTTCAAGTTTACGCCTTTGAAAGGACTTGCCACAAGGCGCGCACCGCGGAGTGAGTTGTCAATACCCAACGCACGCTCTTCATAAGCGCGGAAGATGAGGCCTGAACCAAATTGATCGTAGAAATCACCTACTGTGAGTTCGGCATTCTTAAAGTGACCCTTTAAATACATGTGAGGCACACCCCATCCTGCAAAGTCTTTTTCAAAACCGGGAAGGGGATTTTCCATGTATTCAAGGCGTGCGCCAGCGCTGACGTACTTTGACTGCAAGTGGAGTTCGGCGTACGTATTGGTCAAGAAGTCCTTATTCGTGCCGTAATCCGTACCGATTTTAGGATCGTCTTCGGGGAACACGAGCATGTCGCTCTGAATGCTACCCGAGAGTGTGATGCCCTTATCTTCCTGAGCCTGAGCATTGAGTGCTACAAGGGCGCAGAGGGCGAGGATAGTCTTTTTCATGTGTGTTTGTTGAATTGTTGGTGTCTGCGGACACGCAGAGGGATAAAGAATCCAAACATAGAGGGTGTGTCGAAATGCAAAATTTCGGCACGCCCTCTTAAGTTGTGTGAGAATGAGTAAAATGCAAGACGCTGAAATTAAGAACGACGGGAGGGTACAGAAGCGCCCGACCGAGTCCGAATTTGAGAAGCAGCAGTTTGCTCATTATGACACAACGCCTACATGGAGTTTACTTCTGTTCCAAAATTTTACGCACTTCTTCGATGAGGTGTTCTTCGCCACCTTCTGTGTAACCGCTGTGTGTCTGGACGATCTTGCCTTCGCCGTCACACACGATAGCGTGAGGAATGAGGTTTACACCCAAAGCGCGCTTGAAGTCGCTGTTGGGGTCGAGCAACACCTGAAACTCCCAACCGTTACTATCCACGAAGGGTTTCACCTTAAGAGCATCCTGCGCTTGGTCAACTGAAACAGCAATCACCTTCACGCCCGTTTCTTCCTGCCATTCTTCATACACTTCACTGATGGCAGTAAGTTCACGATTACAGGGCTTGCACCACTTTGCGAAGAACGTGATGATAAAGGGTTTGCCATCGTTCGAGAGTTCGGCTGTGTCAACCACTTTACCTGTAATATCCTTCAACTTCACACTGGGAAGTTGTGCCACTGCTTGTGCTGCAAATCCGCAGAGCATAAGCATCAAAACAAAGAGAGATTTTTTCATACGTCGTATCTTGTTAATTAGTATTTCTATACAGAGCAAACTGTTCCGCCTGCAAATTTACACTTATTTTTTTAATTATTGCTGTCCGGTAAATTTTTTGAGAAGCAACGGCCTGAAAGGCCAATAAGCACCCAGCCCAGGGCAACGCCCTGTGGCTATGGATATTTGGGTTTGCGCCCTGAAAGGGCAAAAGCATTGCATTTCAGGTTCTTATAATTGCTTTTGCCCTTTCAGGGCGTAATTCTCGACTGCAACAACACCCAGGGCGTTGCCCTGGGCTAATGGCTTTATCCCCTTTCAGGGGAATCATGCGAACTGTGGGACTTATACTATTCAAACATCTTTATATTCATAGAGTTAGAGGCGTTTACCGGACAGCAATATTTTTTAATTGAGAAAGAAAGGAGAAAAGATGAGACGGGGCGGATGGG
>JAZTYI010000095.1:0-2984 GCA_045636885.1 Alloprevotella sp. | reverse complement strand
CTCACGAATAACACGAATCACCATGCGGGATGAATATTTCTTAATCAGAGGCGAATAACACGAATGCCATCCGGATGGTATTCGTGCAATTCGTATGCGATAAGCAAAGTAACACCCCACAAGGATTGACTTGCGCGACCTTCGGTTCGTGTTATTCGTGAGATTCGTGTTCTCTAAAACACACAGATAAATTTTACCGGACAGTAATAATTTAATATTGGATGCCTACTCGGGCTGCAGTTCGTGCTTCTCAGGCAGTGTCTTCCAACCTTCGCCATAGGTGTCGTAAGCGTCGGTAACGACTACAAACGAGAGGGGGTCACACTCCTTAATCTTGAGTTTTACATCGTTGACCTCCTTGTAACTCACTACGAGGAAGATCATTTCCTTATCCTCCTTTGTATACATGCCGTGACTCTTAATGACCGTAGCCGAACGCTCCAGTTCGTGGAGGATGAAGTGATGGAGGTCCTCAACGGGTTTGCTACAGATGACAAAGATAAGTTTGTCGTCCTTCTTACCATTGATCACAAACGAAAGCACTCTTGCCGAAACAAAGATAGCAATGAGCGAATAGAAGGAAAGGAGCACGGAGGGTTGACTGTCCTCGGGGGCACCAATGCCAAAGCCGAACACAACAAGACCGAACAACACCACTATGGCGTCAACCAACAGGATGCCGTTGCTAAACTTGATATTGCAGTATTTTTGCAGGATCATCGCCACGATGTCTGACCCACCCGTGGTGGCTTGACAACGCACAACGATACCACAACCAATACCGATCATCACGGCACCGATGATGCAGGTGAGCATCAGGTCGTTTGACAAGTCGATAGCGCCACCAAGCATCAACGCTGGGTCAAGACTCATCATCGCTTCCCGCGTGGGATAAGCGATAGTGGTGAGCAAGTTCATGATGGTGGGTGTAATCAGTACGGCAAAAATCGTGCGCGTGCCCAACTTCGACCCGAGAAGCAACAGAGAAAGGAGCATCAAGGGAATGTCAAGCATGTAACCAAACGTACCCACCAACACCGAGGGGAAAAGGGAGTGAAGCACGATACACGTACCGTACACACCCCCAGGAACAATGTTGTAGGGGTTGATGAAAAATACAAATCCTGCGGCCATTATCGTACAACCGACAATAATGCCTATCCATGTGAACCACCAGTCTTTGGAAAGTACGGGGGTGCAGAAGCGGTAGAATGATTTCATATGATAAGTAGTAGGTAGTAGGTAGTAAGTAGTAGGTAGTAGTCCATGCGGGACTATACTCGTTGATCTCGGTGACAATCTTGTCTACTCGTCAACTAACCCCCGTTTATCTCGGCAACTATCTTGTCTACTCGTACCTCGTTAACTTGTTAACTAACATTTATGTCACGCGAGTCAAGCATCACCCTTTAGGGGGAGGTTGGAGGGGGCTTACCTTCATTACATTCGCAGGCGGACGCTCATTGCGCAGTTCCTCCTTCATAAAGTCCATATAGGGCGCAACGTGTTCGAAGTATTTGCGGTAGCCTGCGCAGAGGTAGTTGAGTCCAGGTTCGCCGTCCTTTGTTTTTGCAAAGCGATTCTTGGGGCATTCGCCGTTGCATGCAAAGAGGTATTTACACTCGCGGCATTGGCGTGGAAGGGTGTTAATCTTCATCGCTCCGAAATCGTCTTGGCGCGGAGAGTAAAGCATTTGCGTGAGGGTCTGACTGCGGATGTTGCCAAGTTTATACTCGGGAAACACGAAGTGGTCGCAGGAATAGACATCGCCATTAAATTCCATCACGGCGGCATGTCCGCACGAGCGTGCCATAGTGCAAACACCGGGCGCGTGACCTACCCAGTTGCATAACGTGGCATCGAAAATCTGAATAAACACTTCGCCCACATCGTTCCTCACCCATTCGTCAAAGATGGTGCAGAGGAAGTTTCCCCATTGCTCGGGCGTCACGCTGAAGTCCGCCAAGGGGCAACCTTCTCCATCGCTGATGTGCGCAAGATGGCGCCCGTCATTGTGCTTGCGGATGCGCTCCACGATGGGTGTGAATTGAATGTAGCGACAACCGATTTCTTTAAAGAAGTGATAGAAGTCAAGGGGATAGTCGGCGTTGAAGTCGTTCACCACCGCCATGGCGTTCCACTCCACTCCGTGCTTGTTCAGCAACTCTATGCCCTTCATCACCTTGTGAAACGAAGGCGCGCCCGCACGATTCTTACGGTATTCGTCGTGAAACTCCTGAGGGCCGTCGATGGAGACTCCCACCAACCAATTATTCTCGCGGAAAAACTTGCACCACTCATCCGTGAGCATCGTTCCATTGGTCTGAATGCAGTTGTCGATTCTGCGCCCTCCGGCATACTTGCGCTGCAGTTCCATGGCCTTCTTATAGAACGAAAGTGGGCGCATGAGCGTTTCTCCGCCGTGCCACGTGAAAAGCACCTCCGACATCGTCTGCGCACCGATATACTGACGCACAAATTCCTCAAGAAGTTCTTCACTCATCACGTGCTTGGGCACGTCGTCATAGAGTTTTGCCTTCTCAAGGTAATAACAATAGTCGCACGCCAAGTTGCAATGCGCCCCAATGGGCTTGAGCATCACATACAGCGGGCGGGCAAAGGGAGAAATGGTTGCGTTCATTCAAATTAGTGTACTCATCAAGGCGAGCACAACGAGCAAAAGTACCAAAAAAGTATGGGATTTGGTACTGTCAGAAAGAAATGTTTACGGATACCTTTAAAAAAAGGGGGCGACACCCTAATGAACCTATAATTATAGTATTGCTTCTATATAACAAACGCTTGTTTCAGGGGAGAAAACTCTATTGATTGATAATTTGTCTCACGCAGACTGCTCAGACTTTCGCAGAAGCGCACACACTTTGTTTGTGCTTGCCATCCGGATGGTAGCGCAAGCGTAGCGTGCGCCTCTGCGTAATTCTCTACATAAGACTATTTCTATCCGCATGGTCTCTGCGTTTTCT
>JAZTYI010000094.1:0-1690 GCA_045636885.1 Alloprevotella sp. | reverse complement strand
TCAGGAGCGTGAGTCTATGAACGAGCGTGATAAACCATTCATGAAGGTATCTATGAAAATTGACGAGGATACTCAGATGGGTATCATCACCGATGTGAAGATGGCGCTGCGCGAAGCGTGGGCTTTGAACATCGTTTACTCAGGTGGCAAGCGTCAGTAATTGTTTGCAGATAATTGATAAAGCGGGCATGTCAGTCGACATGCTCGCTTTTTTTGTGTCTCTTCATGGCTCTGGGTTGTAGTAGCGAGGAATAAGGTCTACAATAGGGTTGTTGCAAAAGGCCTTTTCTTGAATCTAAGAATGGTGTTTTAGCTGTTATTTTTTTCGTTAGATGAGAACAGAGTGAAGACTTAGATAAACATTAACCTCCTCCGTGCGTGTTTTTTTAGGCAATAATATAGCAGTTGTCCACCAACACTAAAATCTCAACGATGGTGTCATCCCGACAAAGCGAAGCGCCGAGGGATCTCGCGTAGGAATCCTGCCAGGGCACTCTGCGAGATTCTTCGCTTCGCTCTGAATGACACGAGACGTTTTGGACAACATCTATATTATTACCTTTGTTTATCTCTGCCTTGGTGCAGTGTGTGGATTGAATGGTGCGAGTAGGTTTTGTGTATTCGTCGGTTTACTTTATAGTTTACCTCTTGGTTGACTTTTTCGCGTCAACCGCCATGTCAACCGCGCATTTCTAGTGGTATGCATAAAAAGAAAAAGCATCGATAATCATCAGACTATCAATGCTTCTTCTCAGTCGGGGTGACTGGATTCGAACCAGCGACCACACGCCCCCCAGACAATTATGATTATAGCATTGATAATGCTGTAATTCTGTTCGTTACCTACCTGCTTCTTCCTTTTAGTTGACTTGTTGGTTGACCTTAGTCCCCCTTGGTTAATAACTAATTTCTACACGACAAAGTTAGTGATTATCATTGAATCTCCCAACCAACCACTATGTTATTTGCAACCTCATCGAAAGTTATTTGAGTAATGCAGAACGTACTATATTCCCCGATTTAACCTATTCGAGAACACCGTATATTTTGGCATTATCAGTGCCCCATCTTTCGCCATGTACTACTCGACGTCTTTTGTTTGGCCACAATTGAACACATTGATTATCCTAGTTCAACATGTTTGCATCACGCGGCTCTTAACTACTCATAATCTAATCTCAGAAATTCACTAATGCAGTACATCCATTTTGTTGATATATAACCTTTGGAACATTCGTATCGTGTAGTATAATATCATTGAATTAAACTTGACCATTCCATAAATTCCTATGGATGGAGTCACTCATAAATATATAGAACAAGAAAGCCAACTTACCGTTGTGGTAGGTTGGCTTTTGCTGTTATATCAGCGCTGTAACTAATTTTAATTCTCAAACATCGGCACGTCCTTCAAATCCTCACAACACGCCTCGTATTGTGGGTAATTCTTCACGCTGCTGATGGTACTATCCTGCAATGCTGGCATTCCTGCCTTCTCGTATGCTTTTGACAAGAGTAATGAGGCGTAAATGTAGCCTTTCTCGTCTCTTGTTTGTATCATGTATGCGCTCAGTTTCTCTCCGTTGAGGATAGCCTTGTTGTATTGCCCCACTTGGATGCAGGAGCAAACCTGCTCTACCAAGATAGAGCCGTATTGGGGATGCTTGTTCTCCAAGGCTTCGATGTGCAC
>JAZTYI010000093.1:0-8697 GCA_045636885.1 Alloprevotella sp. | reverse complement strand
GATTCGTGTTATTCGTGAAATTCGTGTTCTCTTAAACATAGAAATTCTCGTTTTTTTCGGTTGAATATCTATGAGGGGGCTTGTATGAGTACAACTATCCATCAAACAAAGAGTTATCTATATTTACCGGACAGCAATATTATTTTTTGAAAAACATAGGAAGGGGAACTAATACCCAATTGTCGCGCACTAAAAATACGGGGCAAGGGTCCTGAGGTTTTGAAGTTTTGAGGTTTCTGCGGAAGTAACTACGGTTCCAAATCGTAGGTAATCATATTTACCCTGCGACTTCCCATGCCACACCAGTAACCGCTACCGCCTGTGATGTTGGTGGGGATGCTGGTAGTGTTGTTGAGAAACATGTTGTAGGATAGTTCTACGTTTTGGGAATAGATATCCCAGAAGTGGTAGGCACCTTGGTCGATGTGGGCGACTTTCACGGTGACATACTCGTAGGGGAGGAAGTAGATGATGGCATTCTCGGGATCGGTGAGTATGTTGTTTCCTTTTAGTATCTTGATGGGTTGGGTGTAATTGAAAGCGTCGTCGTCGAAGGTGCCAAGATAGGTGGTGAAAAACTGTTGGGTGTCGCGCCCCACTTTGTAGAAGCATTGGTAGTAGTTGCGCTCAGGGGAGATGTCTTCAAGGGTGAGCTCGATTTGGTAGAGTGCGTTATATGCGTCTACGCGTTGAAGTCTGTTGCCTGTGATATTTGGTGGCGGCAGGATGGTAGTTTCGGCAGTGGCGCGGTGTGAATCATATTCAACGATGAGTTTGTAGGTCTTCCCTACTTCTCCAAACATTTTGCCAGTGGTGTAGATATAACTGGGGGTGTAGTCGGGGTCGTACTTACCAGTGAGCACTACGGTGTCGTTATCGCACACTACGGACACTTTTGCCCATCGAACGACGTAGTCGTAGAGGTCTTCGTAGTTTTGGTAATCGCTTGTGATGATAACGGGGCGGGTGAGGATGACGATGGGGGGATACCCATTCTCTATCCATCCTTCAACAACCAGTGTGGATTGTGGTTGGGGCAGTTCGGTTTCTTCACACGAACAAAGTGTCAGCATGAAGAATAGGAGGGTGGTAATGATATTCTTCATCAGAATTTAATATAGTAACTGATGGATGGCAGTATCTTTAATACGAACGACACTGGGCGGTAGGCAAACTTTTGGTCTTCACTCTTTTTTATTTTCCAGAATAGTTCGTTTCGGTTGGCAAACGTGTTGTAAACGGAAAGGTTTATGCCCTGCTCCCTGCATCGACGTGACTTCCATTTATAATTTACGGAAAGGTCGCACCTCATGTAGGGTGCGAGTCGACTGGAATTGTAGTCGGCATAGTTTATAATGATGTTGCCGTTGATGAGATTTAAGGACTGTGGTGCTGTGAAGGGCGTGCCAGATGCGAAGATGAAGGTGCCACCAAAGTCCCAGTGTTTGGTGGGTTTGTAAGTCACGACTGCTTTAAGGTCGTGAGGGCGTTCGTGACTGGCATGGAATGTTTTGGAGGTGTAAAACTCTTGAAAAGTACGCCGTGCACGCGTGTAGGTGTAAGAGATCCATCCAGTGAGGCGACCGGTGCATTTTTGGAACATCACGCTAAGTCCGTAATTCTCGCCCTTGCCATGGATGAGGTTGCTGTTTAAGTCGTAGTTTTTGTTGACCAGGTCTAGAACGCTCCCGCTGTATTCTATTTGGTTGTACAATCTTCTGTAGAACAGGTCCGCAGAGATGAGATACCTTCTTTCCCATAAGAATGTGGAACCGCTTGCGACAAACGAATGGGCCTGTTGAGGGCGATTTCTTCGGTCGGCTGCAAACCAAAACTCTGTGGGGAGACCTACGTCGGTAAACCCTGTTTGAAACAGGTTTTGATGCCCAAGAGCATAGGTAAGTGACAGTTGACGCTCGTCGTCGATATAGGAGAGGGATGCAGAGGGGGAAAGTTGGTGGAATTGGGCGTTACCAGACTTGAAGTATGTGTATTTACTGCCTACGTTTGCGCTTAAATATGGTGTGAAAGGATATTTGTAACCTCCGAAAAGGGTAAGTTCCCACGGGTGTTGCTCAATGCCTTTGAGGTTGTTGACGGTGTAAATCCCTTTAAGATTCACCTCTTGGGGTTTAATGGTGTGATAGATGACGTCAATTCCCAGGTGCCATCTGTTGGTTTGGAAATTGCCTTTGTAACCTATGTCGTGAATGGAGGAGGGGAGATTGCCACTGACTCCAGGCATGCTAAGTTTGAATTTGTTCGTGTAGTTGGTGGTGTAGAGCGTGTTTACCAACTTGTATTTATCTGTAGAATACTTCCAGCGGATGCTTGCCATTTGGTTGCCCCAAGTGGCTTTCATGTTTGCCGCGTAATCTTCATCGTCAAATGCTCCAGAGTCATAGCCTCCGTAATAATCAAGTGTGATGACGCTATGTGGGGAAAATCTGTGGTGTAGCGTGAGGTTATAATCGCCAAACGTATATTTTAATGTAGTTCCGTCTGCAGTTAACCAGTTGCTGTATAGGAGGTTGAGGTAAGATTGTCGGGCAGAGAGTGTGAGTTTTGTGTCGTGTGCTAAGGGGATTTTGAGTGTGCCCTGTGATGAAATGAGTCCGACGCTAATGTCGCCTTCTACCTCCTGCTGAAGCGTATTATCGTGACTCATGCTTACGGATCCACCAATGTAGTTTGTTGCTGAGGTGTAGGTGGAAATCTTGTTGACAGACATTTCGGAGAAGTGAGACGCGTTAAAGGCAGAGAAGAATCCCAACAGGTGGTTGACGTTGTAGATGGGAACGTTCTCCAGCAACAGGGCGTTGTGTGAATTTTCACATCCCTGAATGTTTACGCCGCTCTTGTATTCAGAGTTCGTTTGAATGCCTGGTAGCATCTGTGTGTAGCGTATGGGGTCGGCATTTCCCAAAATCTTTGGCAAATCGTTGAGCATGTTCACCTTCCAAACCATACTCCCATCGGCATGCTTCTTAACAGAAGAAGTGTAACGATAAGCCTTTATCGTTACACTATCTAATGTGGACTCCCTGACACTATCGTTGGTCTGCGACAGGGCGCTACCAACGATGAGTGTGAGAAGAGTTAAGAGTATGTATCTGAATGCTGTCATTGAGGGGGGAGAAAGACTATTGAGGAATTAGTCTTCTAACAAATCTTCATATCTTTCCGACAACTTTTTAAGCGCATCGATAGCGTTGCTGAAGTCATCTTCATTAAAGAAAGCTTCAAAGTTGCTGTATGAAGAATTGTCGTCAAAGACAATCACGGGTTCTGCAATCCAACGACTGTAGCCCCAATATCCGCCGTCTTCATATAAGGGTTCTAACTTCAGACTTGCTTGTTTCGTAGAGGTATTGTCAAAGTACATGTTGACATTCATCAGGCTGTTTGCTTGATTTATGTAAGATTTAAATGTGCTTTGGTCGTCGTCATATTCATCCGCTGAATTGAGGTAGTCGACGAACTTACGGATGTTTGTAATCTTGCCCTGCAATTGGAGGCGTCCCATAAGGTCAATCTTAGCATACGTGTCCTTACCATTGGCATTGTCAAAATCATTCATGTCGTAATCGTCGTCATCTGCAAATACGTCAGCATTGTAATGAGGAATGTTTTCAATCTTGCTGCTTAATGTTGTGGTGAGCAACGCCTTACTGTTCTTAGAAACGCTGGTGCTAATAGCTACATTATTGTTGCCCGCATACTTGAGTTCCGAGAAGTTAAACTTATATCCGTTGCTTAATTCTGTAGTAGTAGTTACAGAGACAGAACTCTTTGCTATATCAAAGCGTTCGCTGGTGATGTCAGACAGTTTAATATTGATGGTCGTCTTAATAAGGTTTACACCATCCACTTTGAGCGTTACTTCAATCTTTTCGGGCACCCCAATTGTGCATTGTGTGCGGTCATAATATTCTTTGGAAATGTCATTTTCATAGTCGTATGAGTAATCTTTCCAGTCCTCAAGGTTGAACGCATACACCTTCTTCACGTTGCCACTTGTGGTCAATGTGAGTAGACAATTTTCTTCAGGTATCTCGAATTGCAGATTGCTGGCATCGGTACGTCTCCATCTGCCATTCTTAGCAGTGAACTTACCCGTGAAGTTGGATGCTAACAGGATGGCTTTGTAATTGTCATAGACACATTCATAGGTGTACACATATCCGTATCCATAATCATATTCTTCTCTTTCGGTAGTCTGCCCAATAGCTTCTCGGCAATCTTCAAAAGCGTTGCTCGCCCATTCCCCTACGCCTTTCCAGTCATAATCATTGGCGTAATAACTTAAATTTAAGTCCTCAAGGTCATATTTCAAATTCTGAAAATCACTTGCGGGAATTTGCTTCAGGAAGTCGCATGCGATAGCATCCAACTTTTCTTTCTGTTCTTGTGGTTCCATCGGCTCTCCTTGCGAGTTGTCACCGCTTGTGCCACCATTCTCTGAACCGCCTTCTTCAGAACCGTTGCCGTCATCAGAACCATCTCCGGAGTTGCTTCCATTATCTCCGCTATCGTCGGTATTTTCAGTTTGAACGTCCTCGTCAGAATTGTCTGAACAAGATACTGTGCAGTAAGAGAAGGACAACAACGCCAAGATGGACAGTTGTAATTTTAAATCATGAAATTTCATAATGACCTGTATTTAAATTTATAATGTGTGTGACAAATTTGTGTAGAGTTATGCCTCTGTGTGGCAAATGTAATCATTTGTTTTGAATCGCACAGTAGCAATAGGTATAATTATACCCTGCTTGTGATGTATGAGGCAATTTTCCACGCGCCTCTCCCTTTGTATGCGGTGTATAGGCGAAGGAGATAGCCTATAAACTTGAATTGCTTGGGGATGAGGTGTTGTTGTGATAATTGTTGGGTGCGTTGATTCATCCATTCTGCTCCCTCGGTGCACAACTCTGCTTGGAGCTTTCCTGCAAGTATGCAGAGACGGAAGTAGTAGGCGATGAGGACGGAGGGATGCGGACTGCTTGAAGTCCCGGGTGAGAGTATTTCTCGTTCAATCAGGGGAATGGCGCCTTGCAATTTCGGGAATGAAGCGCCGAGTGATGACCCCGTAATGCTGTCGGCATGTTGATAAATGCGGTGAAAGGTGCGGTCGAGTGTCGCGAAGGAATGACAGTGCAGGAGCATGCGAATGCCCAGTTCGTAGTCGTTCCAGATGTGTACGTCTTCATTCCATCCGCCGATACGCCTTATGAAATCTGTGTGGGCGAGAAACGATTGCGTGGAAAGTGCCGCCGAAAGGATGTGGGAGGAGAGGGAAAGACCTTCTAACCCACCACGCACCTGCTCCGTGCCATTCTCGAAGACCATTCGTGAGCGTGCTGCAACAAATTCTGCGGTGGGGCATTCAAGCAGGGAGGTTAGCATGGACGCAATAAAGTCGGGTGACATTTCGTCGTCGGAGTCAAAGAAACTTATGTACGCCCCCGTGGCGAGTCCTAAACCACGATTGCGTGCAGCGGTGGCACCGCTCTTCACCTCTATGTCCACCATCACAGTGAAATCCTCCTTACCCTCTTGCTCCGCAAAGGCTTGGCATACGTCGAGCGAATCGTCTGTGGAGTTGTTGTCCACAAGTATCACCTCCAGCGGGCGGTGTGTCTGTGCTTTAAGCGAATCAAAAAGGCGCGGTAAGGTATGTGCGCGGTTGTAAACGGGTACAACAATAGATACTAATTTTGGGTCCATACTTACCTTCCTGTTTTCATTATAAACATGATACCTTTAATCGTATTCCGAAATGCAGCGACAAAACTCGCTCCCTTCACCCGGCGTGTTGCTGTCCATGCTTCTTTCAGGCATCGTAACCATGCTGATAATCCGTGTATATAATATAATGTGGCGCCTTTTGCCTGTTGCTGTTCGGGGCGCGTTGCAAAGTTACGCCCTCCCTGCGGTGTATCAAGCGTTTGCACGATAGGGAAGGGGATGTAACGGATGGTGCGCTGATGTTTCCGATAAAGCGTGTTGAGCCACACTTCCTCTTCGCCACTCACAAACAGTCCAGAACCCATACCGAAACGCAAGTCAAAGGGCACGTCCTTGACACGCTCGCGCTTAAAGGTAATTTCTATAGAACTGGGGTAGTAACCCTTGGGTTGATGCCCATAATCAAATGCGTGTTGGGGGTAATTCTTCAACAACTCCCCCTTTGGCCCACGTGCTTGAAAGAGCAAAACATCCGCCTCAGGGTGTGCCGCATGTTCCGCCTCAATGCGTCGGAGTTCATCAAGCGTGTAGCGCACATCATCGTCGGCAATCACACAGACATCCGCCGACGCCAGTTCGAGAGCATGATTGCGGTTGGCAGAGAGTCCACTCCCCTCCAGGGTATGAAGCAACACGTCACGTCTGCGACACAATATACTGGGAATGAGTCCCAAATATTGAAAGTCTGAGTACTGCATTGAAACGACATACCCTATGCCTTCTGCTTCAGGCAAAAGGATAGAGGGAACCTCAAGAATCCCTTCATTATGTGTGCAAATTAAGACTTGTAACATTGCGGTTGTGTTGCTTTGGTGTAATGTCCTGTACACCATTGTAGTGCAATATTCGCAAAAAAAAATGACATACACAAATGTTTCCCTCAAAAGCCTTCCCACACCAATAATCCTACGGTTCTGGCGCATTTTGCCCCTTGCTTGAATAAACATTCTGTAACTATAGTTAGCATTTTAGATAGAAAAAATTGTTCATGTAAAATATAAGGAGTAACTTTGCGGAGGAAAAATAGTTTAACACTTTAAACCTTTTAATTTAATCATTATGTTGAAGAAGATTTATTCAATCGCCCTCGCGGCATTGGTTTCTCTTTCTGCAGTAACTGCTTCTGCGCAGTCACTTTCTCCTTCTACAAAGTGGCACTGGGAAAAGGGAACAATCGTAGTTGAATCACCCGAGCGCCCCGCTGGTCAGCAGCATGCTCTCGGCTTGAAGGTAGATCCCATCAAGACTGTACGCGTTGCTTTCGTTGGTCTCGGTATGCGTGGTGAATGGGCAGTAATGCGTTTCGCTCACATCCCCGGTGTAGAAATCGTTGCGCTTTGTGACTACGAAGAACCCCGTGCTGAACGCTTCCAGAAGTACCTCCGCGAAGCTGGTCTCGCTCCCGCTGACATCTACTACGGCGAAAACGGTTACAAGGAAGTTTGCCAGCGCCCCGACGTTGACCTCGTTTACGTAGCAACTGACTGGAACCACCACTTCCCCGTAGCAAAGTACGCAATGGAAAACGGTAAGCACGCTGCTATCGAAGTTCCTTCTGCAATGAACCTCGAACAGTGCTGGGAACTCATCAACCTTTCTGAAACTTTGCGTCTCCACTGCTTCATCCTCGAAAACTGCTGCTACGACGAGTACGAAATGACTGCTCTCGCTATGAAGCAGGACGGTTTGTTCGGTGAAGTAATCCGTGCTGAAGGTGCTTACATCCACGGTCTCGAATGGTTCTGGGATTCTTACTGGAAGGACCCCAACGATAACGACAAGGACAACCTCCGTTGGCGTATGAAGTACAACATGGAAAACCGCGGTGACGTTTACGCAACTCACGGTCTTGGTCCTGTTGCACAGTGTCTCGACATCCACCGTGGTGACCGTTTCACTACACTCATCGCTATGGATACTGAAAGTTTCGTAGGTAAGGAATGGGTAGAAAACAAGACTGGTAAGGAATGTAAGGAATTCCGTAACGGTGACCACACTACTACTCTTATGCGTACAGCTAATGGTAAGGTGATCGAAATCCAGCACAACGTAATGACTCCCCAGCCCTACAACCGTTTGTTCAAGTTGACAGGTACTAAGGGTTACGCTACTAAGTATCCCCAACCCGAATTGGCACTCTCAGGTGAAGCACTCAAGGGTACTGACGCTCCTCAGATGGACAACCTCAACGCTCACAGCTTCTTGCCCGCTGCTCAGCGCGACGCTCTCTTGAAGAAGTACTATCACCCCATCCTTGCTAAGTACATCGAAAAGGGTCGTAAGATGGGTCACGGCGGTATGGACTATGTAATGGACGCTCGTCTTGTTTACTGTCTCCAGAACGGTCTTCCCCTCGACATGGACGTTTATGACTTGGCTGAATGGTGCTCACTCGCAGAACTCGGTACTATCTCAATGGATAACAACTGCGCTGCTGTAGCATTCCCCGACTTCACTCGTGGTCACTGGAACGACGTTAAGGGTTACAAGCACGCTATGGCAGAACCCGCTGCTGAAGCTGCTGCTGAAGCTGCTGCTGAAGCTTACACAGCTAAGAACGTAGCTGCTACTAAGGAAGCTAACCTCTGGGCGCTCTACGATGCTTTGAAGGCTGCTAAGGAAGCTGCTAAGAAGGCTGAAGGTAAGGATGCTAAGAAGGCTCAGAAGGCAGTAGAAAAGGCACAGAAGGCTTACGATAAGGGCGTGAAGAAGTTCGACGCACTTATGGCTAAGTAATCTATTGAATCGTTGATTTACACATACAATTAGGGTGCTCCAATCGGGGTGCCCTAATTATTTTAGGAAATAATATAGGTGTTGTCCACGAAAACTCGTTTGTTTTATTTCGAGCCACTAATGAACACAAATTTTCACTAATATCCATCCGGTCTTAAATACTCCGCAAGGCATTAGTGAAAATTAGTGCCCATTAGTGGCTACAATAATAAG
>JAZTYI010000092.1:0-32027 GCA_045636885.1 Alloprevotella sp. | reverse complement strand
GGATGGATATTAGTGAAAATTCGTGTTCATTAGTGGCTCGAAATAAAACAAACGAGTTTTCGTGGACAACCAAAGGTCACGCAGGTAACACCTATATTATTGCCTAATTTATTGCATATCCAAGTGTGTGGGTCCTCCTACAGGGACCGATAGAAAAATACTGTTGTTATTCATAATCCGCAGGTTCGCCTTGCTCACCAGCGGTTAAGCAAGTGTGCCCTCCTACGGGGGCATTACGAAAGTGATTTGCTGAAGTGTCTTCGTTGCCTAAATACAAAAAAAACAGTGTCGTAACGTGCTTGCTGAGGGTTTTGTTACATAGAAGCAACAGAAGAAATATAAAAAAAGTGGAGACAACCTGGTGATTAAGGGTTGTCTCCACTTTGTTTATTCTTGCGTGTCGTCTTCGGACTCATCCTCCTTGCGCTTGCGGAAGAATGAGAAATTTACACTGCCATAAGCGCGATGCTCCAAGAAATAAGGATGGTCGGCGAAGTTGAAGTTCTTCCCGTGTTCCAACACGAAGAGTGTGTCGTCAGTCACGAGTCCGCTGTTCATCACGCGGTCGGGGAGTTCTCCCAACTCGGGGAGGGCGTAGGGAGGATCTGCGAAGATGAATTCAAAGGGTTCTTTGCTACGCTCGATGAATCGTAGGGCGTCGCCACACAGGGGGTGTGCCGCAGGAGTCTTTAGTGACTTAATGCAATCAAGGATGAAGGCAAAATGCTTGCGGTCCTTTTCTACAGTCGTGACGTGAGCACATCCGCGCGAGAGCAATTCAAGCGTGATGCTTCCCGTACCTCCGAAGAGGTCTAGCGCTTTGAGGTCTTCAAAATCAAGGTAAGCACGTAGCACGTTGAAGAGGTTTTCCTTAGCAAAGTCAGTTGTCGGACGTGCCTTGAAAGTGCGGGGAATGTCGAAATGCTTCCCCTTATAGATACCGGTAATTATACGCATGGGAGATATAGTTGTTGGGGCGGTGATGGGCGGGAGAGAGGGGTAGAGGGTATAGAATGTATAGAAAGTATAGAGGGTGTAGAAGGTATAGAGTGTTCTTGACTATTTCTTTCTACCCAATAAGAATGCCATCATGTCGTAGGTCATTCCCTCGGTAGAGGCAATTTCATGGTGGTGAAAGTCAATCGAGGGTAGGATGGGTAGAGCATGAGGGGCAAACTTTCCGAGTTCGGCAATCAAGGGGTTGCGCAGTTCGGGAGTTCCCGCAATGTGTATGGGCGTTTCTTGAGGTTTCAATCCGTGATGATTGATGATGTTAAAGGCGTAGTACGCCGCATCCGTTGCGGTGTTGACCTCGTAAGAGTTGGTGAAGAGTAAGCGTCCGCTGCTTTCAATGAGAATGACGTCAATCGTCTTCTCGTGTGTGTGGATAAAGAGTTGTGTACCCTGCCCCTGCATGGCTTTCAGTACGAACTGCTTCAGCACAGGTGAGAGTGCCGACACGTAGTGCACTTCTCCCAGCACCTCCTCCATGGCGCGACATGTCGTTTCGGGGAGTCCGAATACCAACATTAAGTTGGCAGATGGTATCACGTCGTAGAACACACGGTGGGGCACTTCGGGTTTGAAGCAATAATTGTAAAAGGCGTCACAATCCTCTTCCTGAAAGTCCGCCAACGGAACGGGAGTAACGCTTCCTACAGTGAGAATCTGCGTGGCTTCGTTGGACTCCTTTCTGTTGAAAATAGGAATGGTTGCCACAGCCTCTTGAAGGTTTGCGATGAGGGAGCGGTGGGATTGGAGTGGGATAGGGGAATACTCAAACGGCTTGCCCGTTTCGAGGCAAGCAGCAGAGAGGGTAGTAGAAGATATGCGGCACGTGAGCATATTATTATTTTTGATAATGGTCAACGGACGACGGACGATGGACAACAGTCAACGGTCAACAGACAACGGACGACGGTCAATGGACAATGGACTAGCAAGGGCAAATGACGGAGGGTTAAGAGGTCTTCTTTCGCTGCTGTCCGAGCCACCAACCGTAAGGTAAGATCAGTGCAACGATGACGCCGAACGTGTTGGCATAAAAGTCATAGATGTCGGCGCCACGATAGTCGGTCATTGCACCCTGCACCCATTCAATGCCACCGCTCATGACTATGGGCGCAACGACAGCAAAAAGCAGGGTGCGCGCATAATTGATGCGGTTGTGTCGCAATAAGTACTCCGTCCACATCACGCCACATGTGCCCAGATACATGATGAAATGCGCAATCTTGTCCAATCCCAGAATGTTGGGCATGTCCAAGGGTATCGTTGTTGGGTGACAAAAACAGAGGATGAAGATGAGTGCTATGCAAATGAGGGTAAAGGGGTAACGCTTCATGGGGATGAGGGAAGGTGGAATTACCAAAATTTATTGTGCTCCGCCGAATATTCAAAGCCTACTGCCGCTAATTGCTGGATTAACCAATTATGGTCAATATCCTCCGCTCGGCAGAGTTCGTCGAGCGAAGGATATTGGTCTCTCAGTTTCATATTGATGTAACTGAATAGCATCATGGGATCTTTGGGATGCATCGCTTACTTTTTGAGTTCTACAGCGCCAGAACCAATCATCTGCCCATCAATAAAGATGTAAGCATGGTATTTGCCGGCTGAAAGATATTCTAAGACGGGAACGTAGAGTTGCACCTTCTGTTCCTCACCGTCGTACTCAATGGCTTTCGCGGCGGAGTAGTCAATCGTGCGATTTTCATACTCAAACTGCCCAGTCGGATTCACCAATTGGTTGTTAGGCTTCATCAAGCGCACGTAAGCCATGCGGTTACCGGTTGTGGCGGTAACGTTACGCGTAACCGTGAAGTCGATGGAGAACGTCTTGATGTCCTTCGACTTCTTGGCAACCTTGCCATTCTTCTTAAGTGGGGTGATTGTTACGCCTGTAGCATTCAGTTGTGCGGCAATTTCAACCTTTTCCTCCAACTGTGCGCGCACCTGACTGATGGCAGTATTTTCCTTGCGTGTGCGTGCAGCTTCGGCAAGCGCGCGGTCGCGTTCGCCAACGAGTGCAACATTGAGCTGTTGCAACGAATCCACTTGGCGGATGTAATCCTTAAGTATGGCGCGAACTGTGGCCAATTCCTTTTTCAAGCGCAAGATCTCAGCAGAACTGTTTGCCTTCACATTCTTGAGTTCCTTCAGCAACTGTTCGGCACGCTTCTGCTCCTTGTCGAGGAGGGCAGCGAGCGAGTCGTTTTGCACGGTCTTTTTCAGTTCGGCATATTGTACTGCAAATTCAGCGTATTGATTTTCCATCTCGCGACGATCCAACTCCGCCAACTGGCGCAGTTCTTCAATTTCGCGTTCCTTTTCCTTGAGTTTTTCAGAGTCGCCACAACTGCTTAAAGCTGCTCCTACAACAAAGAGGAGGATAAATCCCCCCATGAGGATGTGCGTAAGTTTTCGCATAAAGAGGATAGGTTTAACGATTGATGAAAGTGACGAACTGAAGAGCGCACCCTTCAGTTCGCCTTAATGATTATTCAACGATTGTAATCCAACCGTGAGTGTCGGGTTCGATACCGTACTGGATGTTGCGCAACTTTGTGTAGAGTTTCTGACTGATGGGACCGGGTTTGCCGTCCTTCGCAATCACGTAACTCTTTTCTTCTTCCAAGTCGTCGATACGACCGATGGGACTGATTACAGCCGCTGTGCCACAAGCGCCTGCTTCTTCCATTTCAGCGAGTTCCTCAACGGGGATCTGGCGACATTCAACCTGCAAACCGAGGTCGAGTGCCAACTGCTGAAGACTCTTGTTGGTGATTGAGGGGAGGATAGAACTTGACTTGGGCGTGATGTATGTGTTGTTCTTGATGCCGAAGAAGTTGGCCGCGCCGCATTCATCGATGTACTTCTTTTCCTTCGCGTCAAGGTAAAATTCGCAAGAGTAACCGAGATCATGCGCACGCTTGTTGGCACGAAGACTCGCCGCGTAGTTACCACCCACCTTGAACGTACCCGTTCCGTGAGGTGCTGCGCGGTCGTACTCGCGAACAATCACGTAGTTTGTCGTGTTGAAACCACCCTTGAAGTAAGGACCTACGGGCGTTACAAAAATCATAAAGAGGTATTCATCAGCAGGGCGAACACCAACCTGCGCACCTGTACCAATGAGAAGCGGACGGATGTAAAGCGCAGCGCCACTTTCGTAAGGGGGAAGGAAACGCTCGTTGAGGCGCACCACCTTCTTCACCATCGCTTCAAAGAGTTCGGTGGGGAGTTCGGGCATCATGATACCGCGGCATGTGCTCTGAAGGCGTGCTGCATTTTCCTGCAAGCGGAATACGCGCACCTTGCCATCAGGACAACTGAAAGCCTTAAGACCTTCAAATGCTTCCTGACCATAGTGGAGCGCAGTGGCAGCCATGTGGATGTTAATCGTGTCAGAACTGCTAACTTCGATTTCGCCCCACTTACCGTTGCGGTAGTAGCAGCGTACGTTGTAGTCTGTGGGCATGTAACCAAAGGCAAGGTTTGCCCAGTCAATTTCGTTGTGCATAGTTTAATTTATGTTTTAGGTTTCTGTTTCGTAGGGCAAAAGTACACATTAAAAAATAAAGCAAGGATAATAGTGCTGAAAAAATAATGCGTAGTGCTAAAATATTACTAATTGGAAACCCAAGCGGGGCAGACTAACCAAATTGTCTCTCAAAGTCAGGGATCCCGTTCCCCGATAACGGAGGGGGGATGAAAAGGAAACGAGCAACTATGCTACGGAGGGACGCTGTTAAAGTTTTTGGGTCAACTACTATATCACTGTTGAATGTATTTAGCACTTTCGTTTGCTCCTCTGTGTTCACCGCTGAAACCACCACTTTTAATTCTTTACCCGCCACTTTAACAAAATTAAATTTTTAAAAATACAAGGTTATTTAGGTATGATAAAGGAATTTTTATGTAACTTTGCCCTGGACAAGTTGCGTAAATCTGCTGTTAAGCGTAGTTTTTTCGACGTAATAAACTGATATTCAATAAACATTTTAAACCTTTTAATCAATCAAATCAAAATGGCAACAACAAATGCAAGTGCACCCAAGGGTGCTGCAAAGAAGTCTGAGGGCTTCAAGGGTATTAAGTCCGGTTGGATTGTTATCCTCATCTGTTTTATCATTGCTGAAGCACTTTATGTGTTCGGTGCTGGTTACAAGACAAACTTCGTAGGTCACGAAGCATTTACAGGTCTTCCTTTCCACTTCTTCCAGAGTGGTAGCTACGAACCCGATGGTATTGTTGGTACTGTGTATAAGGGTGGTTTCATCGTGCCTCTTATCTGGGGTCAGTTGATCACTGTAGTTGCGCTTGCAATTGAACGTTACTTTGCTATCCGCACTGCTAACGGTAAGGGTAATGTAAGCCGTTTCGTTGCTGAAATCAAGGCTGCTCTCATGGCTGGCGATATCGCTAAGGCTGAAGCACTTTGCGACAAGCAGCAGGGTTCAGTAGCAAACGTAGTTCGCTCTACACTCGTTACTTACCGTCAGGTAGAAAACGACGCTACACTCTCTAAGGAACAGAAGGTGCTCGCTATCCAGAAGGAACTCGAAGAAGCAACTGCTCTCGAAATGCCTATGATGCAGGAAAACCTCCCCATCGTTGGTACTATCGTAACACTCGGTACACTTACTGGTCTTCTCGGTACCGTAATGGGTATGATCAAGTCGTTCTCTGCTATGGCTAGCGGTGAAGGTGGTGCTGACTCTGCAGCTCTTTCTGTAGGTATCTCTGAAGCGCTTGTAAATACTGCATCTGGTATCGCAACTGGTGCGCTCGCAGTTATCGCTTACAACTTCTACACTAACAAGATTGACCGCCTTACTTTCTGCATCGACGAAGTAGGTTTCACTGTAGTTCAGACATTTAACGCTACTCACTAATCCATAAATTAGGTAAACTTAATCAATGGGACGTTTTAAAATCAAAAAACAAGACACATTCATCGACATGACGCCGATGAGTGACGTTATGGTCCTGCTGCTTACCTTCTTTATGCTTACTGCAACGTTCGTTAAGGACGAACCAGTTAAGGTGAATACTCCGGGTTCAGTGTCGGAGATTAAGATTCCCGAACATAATTTGCTCACCATCTTCGTAAACCGTGACGGCAAGGTGTTCCTCTGTATGGACACTCCCGAAACACAGCGCGCAATGGCTGAACAAATGATTAGTGACGAATATCTTAAACTCACTCCCGCACAACTCGACGAGTTCTCAAAGTGCCCCACTTTCGGTACGCCTCTCAGTCTCCTCACAGCATGGTTGGCGCAGGAACCTGCAAAGCGTACAGAATTGCTCCTTAAGGACCCTCAAGCCGGTATTCCCGTGCCTGAAGTTCAAGCAGACGGTACAGAACTCGGTTTTAACGAACTCAAGTTGTGGGTAGCAGCAGCTCGTAAAGCAAACGGGAAGAACATGGGTCTTGCTATCAAGGCAGACCAGAAGACTCCCTATTCTGCAATTAAAAAAGTTATGGACTCCTTGCGTGACGTTGATGAGAACCGTTACAACCTCATCACTTCACTTAAAGCAGAGGAATAAATCTTAGAATGTTATGGCAAGTTTAGATATGGGCGGCGGTGGCGACGGCAAGAGCAAACAAAAGAAAATGAATGCCCGCGTCGACTTCACGCCGATGGTTGACATGATCATGTTGCTCGTGACATTCTTCATGCTCTGTACTACACTTCTTAAACCTCAGACGATGCAAATCTCTATGCCTTCGGACAAGGATGACATCAAGCAGGAAAATAAGAGTCAGGTAGCAGCAGACAAGGCTATCACGATTATCCTCGACAAGGACGACAAGATCTATTACTTTGAAGGTAAGCCTGAAGAGGCTACCGTATATGAAACCGAGTATGGTAAGAACGGCATCCGTAAGGTGCTCATGTCAAAGAACGGTGAGGCTATGAAGAAGGTCGCTGAACTCAAGCGCGAATTCGCTAACAAGCACACCTCTAACGTGAAGCAGGATGAAAAGAACCGTGAGGAACATAAGAAGCGCTTGAATGAAATCAAGAACTCTGACATCACGCCTTCTGCAATCATCAAGGCTACGGACGATGCTACTTACCTTAACTTGATCAATGCGCTCGATGAAATGCAAATCTGCTTCATCGGTAAGTATGTGATTGACAAGATTCACGAACAGGACCTTGAAATGATCAAGAACGCTGTTCCTCTTAACAAGTAATAACATAAGCAAAGTTAAACAGTATGTCTAATATCGACTTAGCATCAAAAGAATGGTGCGACCTCGTCTTTGAAGGACGATACAAGAATTACGGCGCTTATGCATTACGTGCTAAGGCATCAGCGCGACGCTTCTACTCTATCGTATCAGTGATCATCGGTATCATTGTTCTTGTGGTGCTCGTTCTTATTAAGTCTGCAGTGTCAAGTGTGATTGAAGCTAATCGCGACATCACCGTAGAAATGGAAACGTCACTCTCTGAACTTAAGAAGGAAGAACCCAAGAAGGAAGAGAAGAAGGTAGAGATCAAGCAAGAGTACAAGCCCAAGGAAATCCAGAAGGTTGCTGTTAAGGCTTCTATTGCCTTCACAGTGCCCGATATCGTTGACCAGGTTGATGAAACCAAGGCTTTGAAGACACAGGATGAAGTAACGAGACAGAATATCGCTATCGCGTCTCAGGACTACGTCGGTGACTCTGAAGACGGTATCAACATCGACGACTTGAAGGATAACCAAATGGCTGGTGGTGATGAAGTGCCTGATGAAGAAGAAATCATCGATGGTTTCGTAGAACAGGACGCTGAATTCCCCGGTGGTCAGGCTGCCCTCCTCAAGTTCATCCGCGACAATACGAAGTATCCTGCTATCGCCCTCGAACAAGACCTTCAGGGTGTGGTAATGCTCCGCTTCGTGGTTGAACGCGACGGTAGTGTGGGTGAAGTACAGATCCGTAAGGGACTTTCTGCAGAATGTGACCGCGAAGCAATCCGCGTGGTAAAATCATTCCCCCGCTTCATTCCTGCTAAGCAGAATGGTCGTCCCGTGCGTAAGTGGTTTACAGTACCCGTACGCTTCGTGATCCAGTAATCGTAAAGGACAGCGCATTATATAGCGCACCTACAATAATTAGCGAGGTTTTGTCACGACAAAACCTCGCTTTTTTACTATAGGGAAAATAGATTACTTTATTGTACTACGCTTATGAACATCCCGAAGTTTTTACTCCTGTTATGTGTCGCTTTATCTATAACACTGGTGTCAATTTTTACCATTCAGTTGTTTAACCATATTAGTAGTGTTAAGTCGAGCGATGAGACCAGCGTTGTTCCGCGTGCTTCACAGGAAGATACGCATACCTATGATGATGGTGTGATTGCTCCAGAAAGACAATCGCAGATACCTCAAGATTACCCAGGTGACGCTGAAGACGGCATCATCATCGACGACTTGAATGAACCCTCAATGGATGCTGGTGATGCAGTTCCTGACGAAGATGAAATTGTAGAAGGTAGTGTAGAGGAGGACGCACAATTCCCCGGTGGTCAGGTTGCCCTCCTCAGGTACATCCGTGACCACGTGACCTATCCTGATGCCGCTTTGAAACAAGGTGTGCAAGGAATGGTCATTCTTCGCTTCGTCGTAGAACGAGATGGCAGGGTGGGGGAAGTACAGGTTCGTTCTTCGCTTTCTCCAGAATGTGATCGTGAAGCCATTCGTGTGGTAAAATCAATGCCTCGCTTTATTCCTACAAAGTTGAACGGACGCCTCATTCGTAAGTGGTTTACAGTGCCCATTCGATTCATCATCCAGTAATTGTACAGGGGCACTCTTCTGCCTAAACATATCACTAAAAAGCGAGTTTTCGTTGACCAGCGAAGGCTCGCTTTTTGCTTTACAAATCTTAAAATCTCTCTTCCCCACCAGTTACTCCACATAAAAGTTGTATCTTTGCTCGTACGCTTTATGATATAACAAATATAAGTATGAAGAAATTTATCTATCCCCTGTTTTCTATGCTCGTACTTCTTTTTGCCTCATGCGCTGAAGAGAAGAAGACCGGCGCTTGGTTGCAAGAATATGAAGTAGAAATTGCTATTGATGAAACCTTCCAACCCATCCTTTCAGAGGCTGTTCATCAGTTTAATATGAAGTATGTAGAAGCGGATATGAAACCGTACTATGTAACAGAGGACTCGGCTATACACATGCTTCTTGATGACAGTGTGCGTTGTTGCATAGCCACTCGTAAACTCACGGACGTGGAGAAGCAGATTGTGAAGCAAAAGGTAGGCAAGGTTATGCAGTCGCCCATTGCTACCGATGCAATCGCCCTTGTCGTGAGCAAGGACAATCCCGACACACTTATTACTGTGGATGAATTGCGCGACATTATTTCAGGAAAGATTACGCGTTGGGAACAATTAGAGCGCGGACAGAAGAAGGGAGAAATCAAGGTGGTGTTTGACAACTCACGCTCCAGCACGGTGCGTTACATGACCGACTCGCTCTGCGAATCCAAGAAGTTAGGCGGCAATCTCTATGCACAAGGCAGCAACCTCGAAGCGATTCAGGCTGCGCGCGAGAATAAAGATGTCATTGCCGTGGTGGGTGTTGACTGGTTGCGCAAGGATAGTGTCATCAAGAGTTTTTATGATCTTGACGTAAACGTGATGATGGTGAGCAAGAAGGGCGGTAAGGAAGCCGATTATTTCCGTCCGTACCAATATTATATTGCAACTGGCGATTATCCCCTTGTGCGCTCTGTTTATGTGATCACCTCCGACCCACGTCGTCAGTCATTGAACAAGAATTTCTATTACTTCATCAAGGGCAATCGTGGACAACTCCTCCTCTGCAACGGTTCCCAGTTGTTGCCCTATTCTCAGGTGCAAGTGCGTGATACACGCGTGACAGATTAAGGTCCTATTTATAAATATTAAAGGCGCATTCCTTGAGGAGTGCGCCTTTAATTATATGGAATGTAGATGATGCTTACGCTTGTGCCTTAGCTGCGATAGCCTGGTTCGCAGTGATGGCAACCATCTTGTAGATGTCGTCAATAGAGCAACCGCGTGAAAGGTCGTTTACGGGACGAGCGATACCCTGGAGGATGGGACCGATAGCAGTAGCGTGACCGAGGCGTTCAACGAGCTTGTAACCGATGTTACCCACTTCAAGGCGGGGAGCGATGAGCACATTAGCAGCACCAGCTACGGGGCTACCAGGAGCCTTGCTCTGGCCTACTGCGGGAACGAGCGCTGCGTCAGCCTGGAGTTCGCCGTCAATCATGAGGAAGGGATCCATTTCGCGAGCAATCTTGAGGGCTTCAACCACCTTGTCCACATCTTCGTGCTTCGCAGAACCCTTAGAAGAGAAACTGAGCATTGCTACGCGGGGAGTGATGCCTGCAACAGCCTTCGCAGTCTGAGCGGTACAAACAGCGATTTGTGCCAACTGGTTAGCATCGGGCACGGGAGTAACGGCTACGTCACCCATTACGAGTACACCGTTGTCGCCGCATTCAGGAGCGATGGTAAGGAGGAGCATTGCGCCTGATACGCAAGTGATGCCGGGAGTAGTCTTAATAATCTGAAGTGCGGGGCGGAGCACGTCGCCAGTAGTGTTCTGTGCACCTGCCAACTGACCGTCAGCGTCGCCAGCCTTGATGATGAGGCAACCGAGGTAAAGGGGATTCTTCACCAATTCGCGTGCCTGCTCAATAGTCATACCCTTCTTTTCGCGGAGTTTTGCGAGAAGCTGTGCATACTCTTCCTGCTTGGGGTGGTTGAGTGGGTCGGTGATGGTAGCCTTGTTGATGTTCCCCAATCCCCACTCAGCAGACTTTTCAGCAATTTCAGCGGGGTTACCAATAAGGATAAGGTCAGCCACTCCGTCGGTGAGGAGTTGGTTGGCCGCCTTGAGGGTGCGTTCTTCCGTACCTTCAGGCAACACGATGCGCTGCTTATCAGCCTTCGCACGTGCTACAAGTTGTTCGATAAGTTTCATAACATTCATGCCCTCCGTGGAACATGCCGCACGAAGGATTTTCTTAATATGTTAATTGATAATAAGTTGTCTAAACAGCAGACGTTATCATTGCAAAGTTACGGCAAAGCGCTGAAACTTAGAAGTGTTTTTGCGTAAAAGTTTGCTGCCCCCCTTGTTCCCTCGCCCGTAAGAGTGGTTAATGCAAAATCTTAAATATCTGCCTTAATCTTTCTATAACCCTGCTCATCAACAATGTGCGTGGTTTTAAGAGAATACACCCCGTTGACACACATTTGTCGAGAAACGGTAACCGAAAAATCTTTTAACGCTTTCGTTTTAAGTTCGCCTGCAAGTTTTTTAGCAATCCAAATAGCTTCTGTTTTTGTGGGAACTACAGCATAATGTTCATAAACATGCGGTGGCAGGTTCCAACTGGCAAGTTGGTATCTAACTACATAGAGGTTTATTTGTGCTAACATATTCCTTAACTCTCAATATGTTTTCTATTTCAGGTTGAGAATGGTGTCGCGACACGCCTCCATCAGCCATTTGGGTGTGCTTGTGGCGCCACAGATACCCACTGTCTGAGCCTTATCAAACCATTCAGGTTGAATCGTCTCGGGTTCGTCTACCATGTAACTATGAGCATTGACCTTCTTACACTCTTCGTAGAGCACCTTTCCGTTAGAACTTTTCAGTCCGCACACGAAAATGACGACATCATGGCGCGCCGCAAATTCGCGGATGTTGGGCAGGCGGTTGGCCACTTGGCGGCAGATGCTGTCGAACTATTCAAACGTGGCCGGCGCTTGTATGTGTGCCGTAATGTATTCCACGATGCGCTGGAACCCTTCGAGGGATTTTGTGGTCTGCGAGAAGAGGCAGATGTTTCGGGTAAAGTCCAGCGACTCCGCCTCCTCGAGATTTTCAATCACGATGGCTTCGCCGTTGGTCTGGCCTACGAGTCCGAGCACTTCAGCATGTCCGCGCTTGCCGTAGATGACAATTAAGGGCGGATTTTCGCTGTCGTATTTCTTTTTGATTCTGCGTTGCAGTTGTAACACTACAGGGCACGTGGCGTCGATGATTTCTATTTGGTTCTTCAGTGCTTGCTCGTATGTGCAAGGCGGTTCGCCATGTGCACGCAACAACACTTTGCCACCGCGTAGTTCGCTGAACGCCTTGTGATTTATCGTAAGCAATCCCAAGTCGCGCAGGCGGTCACACTCACGCTCATTGTGCACAATGTCTCCCAGGCAGTAGAGCGAGTCGCTATGCGAAAGTTCCTCTTCTGCCTTACCAATGGCCGTGGTGACACCGAAGCAAAAACCAGAGGCTGCGTCAATTTCAATTTGCAACATGATTGTTTTTTAAGAGTAAAGTTTTTAGAGTACAGAGTACAGAGAACAGAGTACAGAGTACAACTACCATGCGGGACGATACTCGTTTATCTCGGTAACTATCTTGTCTACTTGTACCTTGTCAACTCGTTAACTTAAGATTAGCAATCTGCACCTGCCGCTTTCAAGTAGGCATTCATCAACCACTCGTTTTGCTCCTCGCGGGTCATGTTGCTATTGTCAAGCACGAGGGCATCTTCCGCCTGTTTCAAGGGTGCTACTTCACGATGAGAGTCGATGTAGTCGCGCTCCTGTACGTTCTTGAGAATTTCTTCAAACGTTACCTTCTCACCCTTCGCTGTGAGTTCATCGAAACGGCGCTGTGCACGCACTTCTGCCGAAGCCGTCACGAAAATTTTGAGTTCCGCCTGTGGGAACACCGCCGTGCCAATGTCGCGTCCGTCCATCACGATGCCCTTTGCTTCACCCATTTCTTGTTGCATCTTAGTGAGCAATGTGCGAACGAAGGGAAGGGCTGCAATAGGACTTACGCGTGAAGAAACCTCCATGGTGCGGATTTCGCGTTCTACTACCTCACCATTAAGGCATGCCAAGGGGAGGTTTGTTTCGGGGTCGAGTACAAAACTAACTTTCACCTCGGGGAGGAGTGCTTCAAGGCGTTCTGCATCAAGTTCCGAACCGTTAAAGATGTTATTGCGGAGGGCGAAGAGCGTAACGGTGCGGTACATGGCGCCAGTGTCCACATAGATATATCCAATTTTCTTTGCCAAGGCCTTAGCCATAGTGCTTTTGCCACACGATGAATGTCCATCGAGGGCGATAATGATTTTCTTCATGAGAAAAAGTGTGTTGTTAAAGAGTCTGTCGCAGATTACAATGTGTAGTTGACATTGAACATCAGCGAAGAGGTTGATTTGTGATACTTAGCATAGGCGCCCGAAATCATAAAGCGCTTCAGTTGTAAGGATGCCCCTGCGGTAAGTCCAGCACCATGGGCACTTCCTGCGGTCTTAAGATCATAAGAGCGACGGAAGTTGTAACCCGCCGAGAGACAGATATTGTCGGTGATGAAGTAGTCGCCACCAATGACGATATGGTTCAGCAATTTCTTGGAGAACGAAAGTTTCTTGTCCTTCTCATCGTCGGCGAAATAATACTCCGAACTCCAGCGAGTAAGGTCGGTAAGGGTCACCGAAATGCGTATGGGCAAGTGTGCCAACCCTTTGGATAAACCCAACTGAGCAACGAAAGGCAACGTTTGCTCCTGATCGTGGAAAGAAGAAAGTTCCGAACCGATATTTTTCAGTGTGGCCGACACCGAAAGGTCGGTTTCTTCATCGTAATAATTCAACCCCAGATCTACAGCAATAGCCGAAGCGGAATAGTCGGCATAATTGGAAAATGCAAATTTAAGCGTGGCTCCCCCCGTCCATTTGTCGTTGAAAAGGTAACTGTAGGAAGGTGCGATGTAAATATCCTTCGCAGAATAACTGCCGAGAATATTTCCTTGTGCGTCCGTCTCGTTTGCCGAACCAAAGTCCATGTAGTGTGCCGTGATACTTCCTGTGTGGCGTTCGCCAAAGGCGCGAACATATTGGGCCCCCATCCACTTGCTTTCGGCAAAATACGTCATGAAACTAAGACCCAACACATTGTGTGACACGTTAGAAAGCAACGCAGGATTGTGCCACGCAATGGCCGCATCGTCTTCAATAATAGATATGTTTTCCCCTCCCAATGCTGCTACATGGGCAGAACTGGGCAGTTTCAGCGTATTGTATCCCGAAGTACTTTCTTGCCCCCAAAGTGAGGTAACTGATAGTAGGCAAAGGACATAGAAGAATGTTTTTTTCATTTCTAACGTAAAATAGTGGTTCAAAGTTACTAAGTTTTTTACTTTTGAAAGTAACTTTGTAGCAAAATACATAGTTATCGTTCATCATTTCTCACCACCCTCGACCAATTAAACGTGCGTTCTGTCGATTTAGTATCACGAGAATGGTGTGACCTCGTGTTTGAGGGTCGCAATCGTTCGTATGGCGCCTATCGACTTCGCCAGGAAGCCGGCAGGCGATACCGACGTGCATTGTTGGGGACAGCAGTGGGGATTGCTTTGGCTATTTTCGCTGTGTGTGGTTTGAATGCCTACTTCTCTTTGCAGTCAGAACGTGATCTTCAGGCGCTCCTTTATGAACTGCAACGTATGGAAGCTATGCAACGACAAGATGCTCATTTGCTCCGCTTTGTGGATACACGCCCAAAAACAGATGTGGCACCTCATGAGGTCGTGGCAACCATCCCCGAGATTGTAGATGAACCTCTTGTAGCGCAAGTGCCCGAATCCATTCCGCAGGAAGAAACGACAACGGTTACCGCAACGGAAGATTCCCTAGCAGTACCGATGGATACGCTTGCCACACAAACCTCAGTCGAAATCGCAAATAATCCCCCTATCACCCCCGTGGAGGTCGTTCAAGAAATGCCCGTGTTTCCGGGTGGGATAACTGCGCTGATGCGTTGGTTGGATGCTAATATTGTTTATCCCCCGCTCGTTGTAGGGCAAAACATTTCGGGGACTACTTACCTTACCTTTTTGGTTGATAAGGAGGGGGAAGTAACCGAAGCAAAGGTGGAAGAACCGCTTCATCCCATGATTTCAGCTTCCATCATGACTGCAGCGCGCAAAATGCCCAAGTGGGAACCCGGAAAAAAAGATGGCAAGGTGGCTACGGTGCGTGTGACCATCCCTATAGAATTTCATAAATAATCGTAGACGAATAGACCAATCCTGATTTATGTGTCTGTTCGCATTCAAATATTGCTACTCATGCTGAATCAAATCGAACAATTTATCGACAACATTGCCTTCCCGCAACAGCCCGAAGGTCTTTATGAACCCATAACGTACTCTCTTGAAATGGGGGGTAAGCGCATCCGTCCGGTGTTGACGCTCCTGGCGCACAGTCTTTATGCTCCTTGTAATGATGAAACACTTCGTGCAGCAGTCGCTATTGAGATGTATCACAACCACACGCTCCTTCATGACGACCTTATGGATGGGGCAGAGGTGCGCCGTGGTAAACCTGCCGTTCACCGCCGTTGGAATGCCAATACGGCAATCCTCTCGGGTGACACGATGCTTATTGAGTCGTTCAGACTCATCAATGCGTGCCAGTGCCAACGTGCTGACGAAGCGCGCCAACTCTTTATCAACACCACGATTGAGGTGTGTGAAGGTCAGCAGTATGACATGAACTTCGAGCAGCGCACGGACGTGACTGAGGCAGAATACCTTGAAATGATTCGCTTGAAGACCTCTGTGCTCCTCGCGTGTGCAGCAAAGATGGGCGGCATTGTGGCAAATGCGCCCGAGGCTGATTGCAATGCGCTTTATGCCTTTGCCGAAAAGATAGGTTTGGCGTTCCAACTTCAGGACGACTACCTCGATGTCTATGGCGACCCCGCCGTGTTCGGCAAGAAGATTGGGGGCGACATACTTTGTGGCAAGAAAACCTTCTTGCTCATCAACGCCCTCGAACGTGCTACCGAGGAGCAGCGCGAAGAGTTGCTTTCGCTCCTCAACAACGCGGTGATTCTTCCCGAAGAAAAGATTTCTCGCGTGACCGAAATTTACAATGCACTCGACATTGCCGCACTCACGCAGCAACGCATTGCCGAAATGTACGACGAAGCGCGCCAGCATTTCGATGCCATCGCCGTGAGTGAGGAGGTGAAGCGCCCGCTTTGGACATTTGCTGAAACATTGTTGGGACGTAAGAGCTAATATAAGAGTAAAGATAAAAGAGTAAAGAGTAAAGGTGCCCTGCGGGACTATATCAGTGAGTAGAGAGTAGTGAGTAACGCCATGCGGAATGATGCTCGTTTATCTCGGCAACTATCTTGTCTACTTGTACCTTGTCTACTTGTACCTTGTCTACTCGTTTACTTGTCTACTCGTCAACTAAACATGATTGATACGCATACCCACATCTACGGCGAAGAGTTTGAAGAAGACCGCTCGGCAGTTGTTGCTCGTGCTCTTGAGGCTGGAGTGAATATGCTGCTGTTGCCCAATATTGCGGCAGACTCTTGGCAACCGATGCTTGACCTTTGTGCGGCGCATCCGGGAGTGTGTTTCCCCATGCTCGGACTTCACCCTACGGATTTGCCCGACCATCCTGCGGAACTGCTCGACCGTATGGAGCAGGCGCTTGCTGCGCCCGACCATCCCTATGTGGCGATTGGCGAAGTGGGCATCGACCTTTATTGGGACGATAGCCGTGCTACTGAACAGGTGGAGGCGCTCAAGCGACAGGCGGAGTGGGCGATTAGCTTCGACTTGCCCCTCGTCATACATTCGCGCTCGGCGCATCGTTTGCTGGTGGATACCTTACTTCCTTACGCCGAACGTCTCCCTGGTGGCATCTTCCATTGTTTTGGTGGAACCGCTGAAGAGGCTGAAGAATTACTCGCACGTTTTCCTCGCTATGTATTAGGAATAGGTGGGGTGTTGACGTTCAAAAAGTCCACACTTCCCGAAACGCTCAAAACAAAAGTGCCCCTCTCTCGCATCGTATTGGAAACAGATGCCCCGTATTTGGCACCAACTCCCCATCGTGGCAAGCGAAACGAACCAGCCTACCTGCCCTTGGTGGCACAGAAATTGGCAGAAATCTATGGTGTCTCTGTAGCTGAGGTGGAGGAAGTCACAACAACCACAGCGCTGTCGGTATTCCCCCGATTGTCGGTACACGCTTAGAGTCGGCATCTATTATTGTAATTACTTTATTCATTCATAAATCTCAAAGCTAATCTATGAATCTTAAACAAATTCTTGCAACTGCTTTATTCTCAGGCGTTGCACTTGCTGCCGCTGCGCAACAAGCAACCATTTCTCCGCTTCCCCAATCCATCGCTTGGGGCGAGAAGGCTTTTGACCGCCAAACGGCATTTAATGTGGTCGGTGCCGAAACTGCTGATGCCGATGCTGTGAATGCGCTTACGGCAAAGTATGAAGCAACGGGCGGAAGCATTGAATTGATCATTGGTGAGCGTGGTGACGCTGCTGTTGCGGAATTTGAAACGTCCATCCCCTCAAAGGCAGAAGGCTACTACCTTCAGGTGACTCCCGAGCGCGTAGTGATTGCTGGTAATGACGAACGTGGTACGTTCTATGGCGTACAGTCGTTCCTCCAAGTGGCGACTCAGACAGAAGTGATGAGTGTTACGGTTTCGGACTATCCCGATGTTATCGAGCGTGGGGTGGTGGAAGGATTCTATGGCAATAACTGGAGTCAGACCGACCGCCTCCGTCAGTTCCAATTCTACGGTGCGAACAAAATGAACGTATATATTTACGGTCCCAAGGACGACCCTTACCACCTTGCGCGTTGGCGTGAACCTTATCCCACTGAGTCTGCCAACAAGATGAAGGAACTCGTGGCAGAAGCGAAGCGTAACAAGGTAAAGTTCGTGTGGGCGGTTCACCCCGGTAACGACATTCAGTGGAATGCTACCGACTCGGCAAACGTAGTCAAGAAGTTGCAGATGATGTACGACCTTGGTGTGCGCGCCTTTGCCGTATTCTTCGACGACGTTTGGGGCGGTGAAGGAACACGCGGTATTAAGCAGGCGCAGTTGCTTAACTATGTGACCGACAACTTCGTGAAGAAATACGACGATGTAGAACCCCTCATCCTTTGTCCCACGCAGTACAATCGCGGTTGGGTTGGTGGCACGTACCTTTCAGAGTTGCGCGACAACTTGTATAAGGAAGTTAAGATTATGTGGACGGGTAACTCCGTTGTTGACTTTATCAATAAGGGCGACACCGAATGGATCAATGCACAGATTGGTCGTAAGGCGTATATCTGGTTGAACTATCCCGTAAATGACTATTGCATCAGCCGTATGCTTATGGGACCTACTTTTGGTGACGACCTTAATATTGCAGGTGACCTCAGCGGTTATACCTCTAACCCCATGGAGTATGCCGAAGCCTCTATGCTTTCGCTTTACAGCGTGGCAGACTACACTTGGAACATGGCGGATTACGACAGCAACGCTTCTTGGGAACGTGCTATCAAGTATTTGATGCCTGAGAATGCAGATGCATTCAAGGTGTTCTGTGAAAACAATGTAGACCTTGGGGTGAATACTCACGGACTCCGCCGTACGAACGAATCACCCCGTTTTGTTGAAGCTTCAAAGAACTTTGATGCGCAGATGGCGGGAGGTTACAATGCCGAAGCCTTGGCAAAGGTGCGTGCAGAGTTTGACTTGCTCGTTTCTTCGGCAGACCAACTCCTTGCAACCTCTGAAAGTCCCGAACTCATGGCGGAAATTACTCCTTGGGTCAAGGTGATGCGCTACGTGGGTCAGCGTGGTCAGTTGCTCTGCAACCTCTTTGACCACCTCAACGCTGCGACTCCCGAAGCTTTCGTTGAAGATTACCTGAAGATTCTTGACTTGACAGAAGAGCAGCGTTCTATCCTCTCACGCGACTTCCCTGGTTCTATTAAGAGCCCGAATCCCGTTGTGGCTGACGTGTATGTTGGTCCCTTCATCAAGAAACAATTAGAAAATGCGGTACAGCAGTACAAGCAGAACTTCAACTACCGCCTTGATGTCTTCCCCGCAGAAGTGATTGAGTACGGCACCTATTATATTAAGTACGAAGGTAAGTACTTGGGCAATCCTAAGGCTGGAACAGTGGGCGGTAATCCCGTTTTCCAGGAAGAACTTGACCTCATCAATCCCACACGTCAGGAATGGCTCATTGCTAAGGACACTGAAACAGGTCGCTACAAGATTATCAACGTGAAGGACGACCGCTACATTAATGAGTATGGAGATTTTAGTGTAGGAGATACAAATCCCTACGAAGCAGTTTGGCACACTTACGAAATCTATTGCATGAACGGCAAGTATGCCATTCAGAACGCTGGTAAGTCGGGTACGGATTTCTGGGCGACCAACGGCACTCGCATCAGCAAGAGCGGTAGCAGTGCCTTTACGTACGACCACTTTGTATTTGACCTTGTGCCCATCGAAGGCGCGAAGGATTTTGTAGAAATTAAGGCGGGTAAGAAGTATGCCATTCTTAACGAGGCAGGAGATTTCTTGACCAATACGAACCCAGGTGGTTCTGGCGGTTTCCCAAAGTTTAAGGCGAAGTCGGGCAATTCTAACCGATCACAATATTGGAATTTTGAATACGACGAATCACAGGGACGTTACAAACTCACCAGTGCTCGTGATGATCGTTATGTCAACGAACTTGGAGAATTTGGTACCAACCAGTATTATGCCGATTGGAATACCTATTTCTTGCTTGACCGTAGCGGTTTCTTCTCATTCCAAAACGGTGGTTCTGCTAAGCCCTACTTCTGGTATATTGATGGCGACCGTATCTATTCAAAGGAAATGAACCGCAACGACAGTTACCAGTTCCGCATTATGGAATACGATGTTGCTACGGGTATCGACAGTCCGCTCGAATCAACCTCAACTATTCAGGTGGTTGTGTCCAGCGGTGTGATTCACGCCAACTCGGCAGTGCCCGTCACCGCTATGCGCCTCTACGACGCTGCTGGTCAGTGTGTGGCTACTGTGAAGAACGTTTCGGCGCTCGTACTCCCCACATTGATTGCTCAGACCTACCTCTTGAACGTTGTGACAGAGACGGGTCAGCAGACGTTTAAGTTGCAACTGAAATAGTATATTGAAGAGTACAGAGCACAGAGTACAGAGTACAGCTACCGTGCGGAACGCTTGGACGCAGCGTACTCTGTACTCGATTCCTATGGGGCTACTTGTTCCGGACGGTAGTTGTACTCTGTACTCTGTTATTTGTACTCAAAAAACCATGCCCTACACCGCCTCCCCCCACCGTTACACCGGTTTCCCCGACAACTTCCGTCGTTGCGGAAATAGCGGAATTTTGTTGCCAAAGGTTTCCCTCGGTTTGTGGAAAAACTTTGGTGAACGCCGCCCTTATACGGAGTCAAAGGATTTGTTGCACTACGCCTTTGACCGCGGCATTACGCACTTCGACCTCGCAAACAACTACGGTCCGCCCTATGGCAGTGCGGAGACCACCTTTGGTCGCGTGATGCACGAGTCTTTCCGTCCGTATCGCGATGAACTCTTTATCGCTACCAAAGCAGGTTACGATATGTGGGAAGGACCTTACGGCAACTGGGGTTCGCGCAAATACCTCTTCTCCAGTTTGGACCAGAGTTTGAAGCGCATGCAACTCGACTATGTGGACCTCTTTTACAGTCACCGCTACGACCCCGTTACGCCACTCGAAGAAACCCTGCAGGCATTGGTAGACATTGTGCGCAGTGGGCGTGCGCTTTATGTGGGCATCTCTCGTTGGCCACTTGAGGCAACAAAGTTTGGTTTCGACTACCTACGCCGTCACGACGTCCCCTGCTTGTGTTACCAAGGGCGTTTGAACCTGCTCGACCGCCAAGTGATTGACGACGGCATCCTCGACGCTGTGCGCCAAGAAGGGTGCGGCTTCGTGTCGTTCTCACCCCTCGCTCAAGGACTCCTTACCGACCGCTACCGCAACGGAATACCCACTGACAGTCGCATGCGTACCGATGTAACGCTGAAAGAAGAAGTACTCACCCCTGCTCTTGTGCAACAACTCCAGGAATTCCGCACACAAGCAGAGCAACAGGGAGACACCCTCGCCCGCTATGCCCTCCGCAGTGTGCTCAACACCGAAGGCGTCACCTCCGTAATCGTAGGTGCCAGCAGTAAGGCGCAGTTGGATGAAAACTTGAAAGTGCTGGATCACAATTCCTAAACACACACATAAGGACAGATACACCTATATACGACAAAGAGGCACCCACCGCGGATGCCTCTTTGTTGCATATATGAGTACAGGTTTACTTAGCCTGATGCACCACCATCTGAGGGTAGGGGATGCTGATGTTGAGTTTTGTGAAGGTGGTATACACCGTCTTTTTCATGTCGAAGTGTACCGCCCAGTAGTCTTCGTTCTTTACCCATACGCGTACGGTAATGTCCACACTGCTGGCCGCCATTTCGCCGAGTCGGATGACGGGTTCGGGGTCGGTAAGTATACGCTCATCGGCGGCGATAATGTCCTTCAGCACTTGTTCTACACGTTCAAAGTCCTCACCGTATTCCATACTGAAGACGAGGTCTACGCGGCGCGTGGGATATTGATTGTAATTGGAGATGACAGAATTGCTCATGTTGCCGTTGGGGACGTACACAATCTTGTTGTCGCTCGTTCTAAGAACAGTGTGGAATATCTGAATTTCCTTTACCGTGCCCGAAGCGCCCGTGTCGGAGTCGATGTAGTCACCCACCTTGTAAGGACGGAATAAGAGGATGATGAGTCCACCCGCCACATTCTGCAGGTTGCCTGAAAGTGCCACGCCAATGGCTACACCTGCAGAGGCGAGGAGGGCAGCAAACCCAGTAATCTCAATGCCCAACTTACTGATGACGGCAACGCCGAGCATGACGAGCAGGAGGATGTTCAGCGTGCTCTTCAGAAAGGTTTGCACACTGGGTTCCACCCTCTGGCGCTGCATGAGGGCAGCGAAAAGGCGGTTGAGCCAGTTGATGATGAGTTTACCAATTACTAAAATAAACATCGCAGCGATGATGCGTCCACCAAGGGTGATGCTCCCGCTGACAATGGATTGCCAAACGCTTTCGAGTTCTTGAGAAAAATTCGTGAATAGTAACATGTTTTTGTGAAGGAGATATTTATTAAGTTAGAGATAGATAGACTCTCACCGCTTCGTAGTTCCCTCTCCCTAAGAACAGGGATAGAACGCCATTCGGTAGGGGGAGGCGCGTTTATCTCGGTAACTTTCTTGTCTACTCGTTTACTTGTTTACTCGTCTACTTAAAAAGGGGAAAGGAGAACCTAAATTCTCCTTTCTCCTTTTAATATACCAACGTGCCAATAGGTTCTCCCTCAAGTACCTTGGCAAGGTTGCCATAAACGTCCATGTTGAAGACGTAGATGGGGAGTTTGTTTTCCTTACACATGGCAGTGGCAGTGATGTCCATGACCTTGAGACCGCGCTGGAGCACTTCGTCGTAAGTAATTTCATCAAACTTCGTAGCGGTGGGGTCCTTTTCGGGGTCGGCAGTATAAACGCCGTCCACGCGAGTACCCTTCATCATTACTTCTGCCTCGATTTCAATACCGCGGAGGGCACTGCCTGTGTCGGTTGTGAAGTAGGGGTTACCCGTACCGCCACTCATGATTGCCACTTCGCCATTCTCCATTGCTTCGATAGCCTTCCACTTTGAGTAGAACTCGCCGATGGGTTCCATACGGATGGCAGTGAGCACGCGACTCTTCACGCCGATAGCGCCGAGGGCAGAACTGAGTGCAAGGGAGTTAATTACCGTAGCGCACATACCCATCTGGTCTCCCTTTACGCGGTCGAAACCTTTGCCCGCACCGCTGAGACCGCGGAAAATATTGCCACCGCCGATAACGATACCGATTTGTACACCAGCAGCAAGGGCTGCCTTAATTTGTTCTGCATACTGGTTGAGGCGTGTTACGTCAATGCCGTAACCTTGTTCGCCCATAAGACTTTCACCAGAAAGTTTGAGGAGGATTCGCTTAAATTTTGCCATAGTTGAGGTTATGAGGGGTTAGATTAGTTAGTAGTGAGGAGTTAGTAGTGAGGAGTTAGTAGTGAGGAGTTAGTAGTGAGGAGTATGCCATGCGGGGCATATTCGCACCCCCCTCACCACTGCGTGGTCCCCTCCCCCTATAAACAGGGGGAGAGCGCCATCCGGATGGTAGCTGTACTCTGTGCTCTGTGCTCTGTGCTCTGTGCTCTGTGCTCTGTACTCTGTACTCTGTACTCTAAAAAGTACTCTATATTACAAGTATTCCGGCAACTGGAAAAGCTTCGTGCCGTTGCTGCCTTTGACGAGGATGAGTTTCTCGGTGAGGGGAGTTTGCGTGAGGGTTTCTTTCACCGCTTCCACATCTGCGAAACAGCGGAAGGGAGTTGCTCCTGCCACAGCGGCAAATTCTGGTCCGACGAGCCATACATTTTTGAACTCCAACGCTTGCAGGAGTGTGACGATTGCTTGATGTTCTTCTGCTGAAGCCGCCCCCAGTTCGCGCATCTCACCCAGGATAAGCAATTTGTCGGAGTGAGGGATGAGTGCGAAGTTTTCCAATGCCGCCTTCATACTCGTGGGGTTGGCGTTGTAGGCGTCCACGATGAGCGTGTTGTGCGCAGTCTGTTGGAGTTCCGAACGTTTATTCTTGGGAGTGTACTCCTCAAGTGCTGCACAGATATCCGTTTCACTCACACCGTAACGCAGACCTACGGCTGCTGCGGCAAGCATATTGTCAAGGTTGTAGGCGCCTACGAGTTGGGTTTGCACCTCGTGCCAAGTGCCACCTGCCAATCGCAAACGCAAGCGCAACTGCGGCGTGCAGGAAACGACTTCGCCTTCTACGTCATATCCCTCGCCAGGTTTGCCATACGTAATAGCGCGCAGTCCTTTAGCGATGGGTGCGAGCAAGGTGTTGTCGCCGTTGAGGAAGATAAAACCTTCGGGTTTGCTGGACAAGTATTGGAAGAGTTCACCCTTCGTTTGCACCACGCCTTCGAGCGAGCCAAAGCCCTCAAGGTGCGCCTTGCCCACGTTGGTAATAAGACCGCAATCGGCATCCACAATCTTGCTCAAGTCGGCAATTTCTCCAGGGTGGTTGGCTCCCGTTTCAATCACAGCAATCTGGTGTTCCTCCGTGAGGCGCAACAGTGTTTTGGGCACCCCAATATGGTTGTTGAAGTTACCTTCGGTGAAGAGCACGTTGTAGCGCTTTGCAAGAACGGCAGCGGTGAGTTCCTTGGAAGTCGTCTTACCGTTCGTACCCGTAATCTGCACGATGGGGAGTCCCAACTGCTTGCGGTGGTGGTGCGCCAATTCCTGGAGCATCAGCAAAACGTCGCTCACATATACCATGCGCCCATCCGAACCCGCCACTTGCGGATTGTCCACAACGGCGTGTGCACACCCTTTTGCCAAGGCGTCGTGCGCGAATAGGTTGCCGTCAAAAGTGTCACCTTTTAAGGCAAAGAAGATAGAACCCTCGGGGCAATTACGGGTGTCCGTCGTGATGACGGGGTGAGAAAGAAAAAGTTCGTAGAGGTCGGTGAGAGACATGAGTTTTAGAGTAAAGATAAAAGAGTAAAGAGTAAAGATACCCTGCGGAGCTAATTTTGAGGCAAGAGTAAGACGGAAGATAAAACTAAAGATACTGTGTAAGACACGTCAGAAGGCATCTCTTTTATCTTTACTCTTAAGTAGCCCCTTTCATCCTACAAATTTATATAAAAAAACATTATCCTCCCCCGCATTGCCGAAATTCTGTGTATATTTGTACAAATTATCTTTTCGCAGTAACGAGAATGAATGCACGAGTGCCTACATATTCCCTAAATTGCAGTGGCAAATTGCTCTCCTTAGAGACTCCAAAAGTGATGGGGATTCTGAATGCCACGCCTGACTCTTTTTATGTTGGAAGTAGAACGCAGACGGAACTGGAACTGGTGGAGCGCGCACAGCAAATCATTTCAGAAGGCGGAGCAATCATTGACGTGGGCGCCTATTCTACGCGTCCCGGTGCGGCAGATGTTTCTGCGGAAGAAGAATGGGCACGCCTTGCAAACGCCTTACAGGTAGTGCGCCGCGAAGCGCCCGAAGCGATACTTTCGGTAGATACATTTCGTGCGGAGATTGCCCGCAGATGTGTAGAGACTTTTGGCGTGAGCATCATCAACGATATTTCGGGTGGCGATGCCGACGCACAGATGTTTGACACGGTTGCTGACCTGCGCGTGCCCTACGTCTTGATGCATTGTCAAGGCACACCGCAAACCATGCAGCAAGCACCCTCGTACAAAAATGTCACCGCAGAAGTCATCACAGACCTTTCGCGAAAAGTGCGCCAACTGCGCCAGCGTGGTATGCGAGACATTATTATCGACCCCGGTTTTGGATTCGGTAAAACCCTCGAACACAACTACACCTTGTTGCGCCAACTCGAAGACTTCCGCATCTTCGACCTCCCCCTGCTCGTCGGTGTTTCTCGAAAATCAATGATTACAAAGCCTCTTGGTATTACCCCTGACGAAGCCCTTAACGGCACCACCGCCCTCAATGCCTTTGCCCTGATGAAGGGTGCCCACCTCCTCCGTGTACACGATGTGAAGGCTGCAGTAGAAGTTGTAAAACTTTTTGAAAGAGTAAAGATAAAAGAGTAAAGATAAAAGATATGCCATCCGGCGTGTCTTATACGGTATCTTAACTCTTCTATCTTTCCTCGCCCCTCGCCCCGCAAGGCACCTTTACTCTTTACTCTTATATCATAAAAGAGTAAAGATAAAAGATATGCCATCCGGCGTGTCTTACACGGTATCTTTACTCTTATATCAATTTACTCTTATATCAATCCTCGCCTCTCGCCCCGCAAGGCACCTTTACTCTTAGATCTTAACTCTCACATCCTCCCCATCGCCCCGCAAGGCATCTTTACTCTTTACTCTTATATCTTTACTCTTTACTCTTTTATCTTTCCTCTTTCCTCTTTTATCTTCCCCATGATAGAATTTGGCTTTAAAGACCTCATAGACATTGTGCTCGTCACGCTGCTCCTCTGTTATATTTACAAGGAGATGAAGCAGTCGAGCGCAGCAAATGTGTTCTCCGGAATTCTGATTTTCATCTTCGTGTGGTTGCTCGTTTCGCAGGTGTTTAACATGCGCCTCATGGGCAGTATCATGAACCAGATGATCAGTATCGGTTCGCTCGGACTCATCGTATTGTTTCAGAAGGAAATCCGCCAGTTCTTCTCCAACATCGGTGCGCGCAACCGTCGCAATGCCGTGTTGCAACGCCTCTTTGGCGGACGCAAGGCGGGCACACTTGACTTAAACCGCAAGCACATCATGCCCATCGTCATGGCATGTATCAATATGGCCAAGCAGAAGGTGGGGGCGCTCATTGTTATTCAGCGCACAGATGCGTTGAAGGAAGAAAGTGACTCCGGCGACTTTATCAATGCCAACATCAGTCAGCGCTTGATTGAAAATATCTTCTTCAAGAACAGTCCCCTTCACGATGGTGCCATGATTATCTCCAACCATCGCATCACTGCAGCGGGCTGTATCCTCCCCGTAAGTCACGACCCCAATATTCCCAAAGCATTGGGTTTGCGCCACCGCGCAGCAAAGGGTATTTCAGAAAAGACCGACTGCCTTGCCATTGTTATTTCTGAAGAAACTGGAAACATCTCCGTGGTGTCAGAAGGCAAATTCCGCCTCCGCCTTGACGGACAACAGTTAGAACAAATCCTCATGGAAGAATGGTATGGCGATCAGACGAAGGAACAGCAGCGCTAATCCCCCTTCCTAGTCAGACAGAATAAACAAGAAAAGCGAGTAGACCACCATCTACTCGCTTTTCTTGTTATGAACAGGTTCAGGTTTAAAATCCGGATGGTTACCTCATAACCTCATAACCTCTGAACCTCAGAACGAATCGTTAATCGTTTCCCTTTCCGCTCTTTATTACTTCACCACCACCTCATCTGCAAATACCCATCCACCCCTGGTTGATGCCGGCGCCTGAATGCGCAGGTAGCGCGTGCGCAGTTTGCCTTTCCATGTATAATTCTGGCACGCCGATATGTCGGTGCCGTCATAGGAAGTACGTGCCACTTCGGTAAAGTTCTTCCCGTCGTTGGATACCGAAATGATGTAAACCCCTGGTGCGTAAATCTCGGCCCCTGGAGCATGCATAAATCCCGTTGTTACCGCGCGAATGGCGGTCTCCTTCTCAAGGTCAATCGTTACGTCAAATCGCTGTCCTCCGATGAAACCTTGCCAACGCTTATCCGTGTGTGTCCATCCACCGCGCAGTCCGTCTGTCAAGTTTGTCACTCCCGCTGCAGGGTAATAAGGCGAGAAGGGGTGGTTGTAAGTCACCTTTTTTCCCGTTGCCTTATGCTTGACGGGCGAAAGATACTCGGGGCGCAAACCAATTTCAGCGTGCAGGTCAAAGGCATTTACCCCCTCCTTACGAAGTGCGTCGCACACGACTGTCGCGCGTTGGCGAAACTGCTCATAGGGTTCACGCCCTTCGCCGTTCCACCCTATTTCAGCCAGTGCAAGCGCACGGGGATAAAGCATGTATTCAGCATGTTCGGGAGTGGGGATGTACTCCGCCCACAGGTTGCCCTGAACCCCACGAACCGCCTTGCGTTCTTCCTCCCCAAGTTCGTCCGTCGTTACAAATCGATACACCTGCTCCAAAGGCAGATATCCCCCAATCGCCTCGGGTTGAAACGGTGGAGCGTCCTGATAATAATCCAAATAGCAATAAGCACTGGGGGTGAGAATTACCTTAATTCCTCGCTTCGCTGCCTCACGTGCCAACTCCGTAGAACGCCAATTCATAATGTGCGTGCCAGGCGTAAGTGTGTCGTCCATCACTTCGTCCCACGCCACCAAGGTACGCCCATGACGGGCCAGGAATTTGTTCATGTGGCGCATCAAGTGCCCTTGTAAAGCGTTGACATTGTCAAGTCCCAATTCTTGCGCTTTACGTTGGCACAAGGCACATGCCGACCAGTCGGCCTTGCCCGCTTCGTCACCGCCCACATGGATGAATGGTGAAGGAAACACCTCCATCACTTCCTCAAGGATGTGTTCCAGAAAATCATACGTCCCAGCATTCCCTGGGCAGAAGTCTGGCGCACCCTTGGGATTGTGGGTGCACGAAAATTCGGGATATGCTGCCAACACCTCTTCCGAGTGTCCGGGCATTTCAATCTCAGGTACGATGGTGATGTTGCGTGCCGCAGCGTAAGCGACAAGTTCACGCAACTCGTCCTGTGTGTAGTAACCTCCGTAGGCGGTAGTATCACCCTCATGGCAATCCCCACGATCACCGTTCCACCATTCCTTCCAACTCGCCTTTGTGCGCCACGCCGCTTGTTGTGTCAACCGAGGATAGCGCTTAATCTCCATGCGCCAACCCGCAGCGTCCGTCAGGTGAAGGTGCAGGACATTCATCTTGTGGCGTGCCAGGATGTCAATCTGCTTTTTCAAGTGGGCGAGCGGAAAGAAGTGGCGCGACACGTCGAGCATAATCCCCCTCCAGGCGTAGGCAGGCGCGTCCGTAATGCTCACGCAGGGCAGCGACTCCTCACCACTGCGCAGTTGCAACAGCGTGGCTCCCGCTGCAGTCACGCCCCGTTCCGTTGCTGCATAAACAACGAGCGAATCGGGGGTGATGTACAATTTATAGGCTTCATCATTGGGCGTATCGGGATAAGGCCGTATGCAACACACGCACGCTTGCTCTGTCATCGCCTCGCTTTTCAAGGCTTCACGCAGCAAGAGTGTGGGTGCAGGTGCTCCAGCAGTTTGCTTGATGACAAGTGAGTTGTTCAACGCAAACCTACCTCGTGCCACCGTCATACGTTGCGGAAGGGGCAACAACGTTTGTGCCTCCACAGATAGACAGGCTACACTGAACAAGAAAAGCAAAAGATGTTTCATAATTCCAAGTCTTATGTTCATCATTGTATAGTACATAAACCACTGCAAATATACATGTTTTCCCGTAGCTTTCAAAAGAACCACCTTCTTAACTTTAGACAGCAATCTGCATTGCCCCTCGTGGGAGGATGCGCTTGCCTAACCACAGCGGAACGCTGTTTTGAGGCAACAACACGAACCCTATTTTGGGCAGTAAAAAATGACGAAAAATGAGAAATAATTTTGGTGTTAACAAGTGTTAACGGATTTGCATTTCGCTTGGAAATTTTGTATCTTTGTACTGCGGAAATGGAGATACCCCTAGGAATCAGGGGTATCTCTACTTTTTTTATCCCGAAAAACCCATTTTTTGGGTCAAAAAATAAGTTACCTAGTTTTTTCAAGGTTAAACAACCGGTTTTTTATGTTACTTATTCTGACGCCTAAAATAGACATCAGTGCAAGGGTGAGTAGGTGGAGTGTTAAAGTTTGTTAAAGTTTTCGGCGAAAAATGACGAAAAATGAAGGTTCGGACTGTCACAATTTTTCGCCAAAATAATTGCAATTGCATGCTTGTCTTTCGGGGGGGATTTATAACAAATGCAAAGGCATTAGTTCAAATAGTCTCTGAAAGTCTGCGACGTGCGTGAACTTGAGACGCAAGAACGGGTGGACCATCACAATTGCGGTCCACCCGTTGTTTTTATTTGTTTACTTCACCCAAACCTTCTTGCCACCGATAATATAAATTCCCGCAGGAAGTTCATGCTTCAAGTTATTCAATTCAGCATTGCGCATAATAAGCATGCCGTTAGTGCTATACACATCTGCAGTTGCAGACACTTCGCCATCTACGGTTACTCCACCTATAGCAGTAAGCACATCTTCAATAAACAAGAAATCCTTCCACTGATCCGCTTGCTGATAAGCTGCGAGACAAGATTGGGGTACTTGCAACACGCAATTTTCCTTATTGATGCCGTAAAACACGTTACCACCACAGGTGGGAGGCACTTCTGCATAACAACTCAATCTGGTCAAACCTGAGCAAGACTCGAAAGCAGAATACTTAATGCTGGTTACGCTGTTGGGAATTTCAACGGAAGTCAAACCAATACAACCATAGAATGCCATTGCCCAAATGGTGGTTACACTGTTGGGTATTTTTATAGAAGTCAAACCACGGCAACCAATAAAAGCACCATATCCAATGGAGGTTACACTGTTGGGAATAATGGTTGATTTACAACCTACCACTAATGAGTTACTTGATTTTTCAATAATAGCATTACATCCTTCTCGAGAGTCAAAAATAGGATTGTCTTCTGCTACCACAATGTGACTCAAACTATCACAATAGCTGAAAGGACAATCTCCAATGCTGGTCACAGAATTAGGAATCTCTACAGAAGTCAAATTTGTGCCTTTGAAAGCATAAGACCCAATGCTGGTCACACTATTCGGTATAACAATAGAAGTTAAACCTGTACATCCACTGAATGCACTTGCCCAGATTTTGGTTACACTATTAGGAATTTCCACTGATGTCAAATTTGAACAACCATAGAAAGCACTTTCCCCAATGCTGGTCACACTGTTGGGTATCTCCACAGAGGTCAAATTTTTGCATTCATTAAAAAGCGCAGCGCTAATGACAGTAACACCATTGCCAATTTTCACGGAAGTCAAATTTGTACAATAGCTGAAGACATACCGCCATAAGCTGGTCACACTGTTCGGAATCTCCACAGAGGTCAAATTTGAACAACGAGCGAAAGCGCTTTCCCCAATACTGTCAACACTGTTGCCAATAGTTAGGGATGTCATCGCTTTGCATCTATAGAAAGCTTCAGCTCCAATTTTGGTCACACTATTAGGGATTTCGACGGATGTCAGACTTTCGCAAGAATAGAAAGCACCATCCCCAATGCTGGTTACACTATTGCCAATCGTCAGGGAGGTCAAACTTTTGCAATAATCAAAAGCGTGATTCCCGATACTGGTCACACCATCGCCAATCGTCAGGGAGGTCAAACTCTTGCAATTATAAAAAGCGTCATCTCCTATATTTGTTACACTATTAGGGATTTCTACGGCTTTCAAAGTGATACATTCATAGAAGGCGCTGTTTTCAATGGTGGTCACACTGTTAGGAATAACTACAGAAGTCAAACTACTGCAATAATCAAAGGCATAAGCACCTATGCTGGTCACGCCATTGCTAATCGTCACGGATGTCAAAGATCTGCAAGACCTGAAAGCGTCATCTCCTATTCTCGTTACACTATATGTCTTTCTACCATACGTTACAGTTTCAGGGATAGTGACCTCGCCTTTGTAGGAATTAATACCACCATTCCGAGAAGTTACCTCCACCGTCATGTCCGTTGACGATGTAATGTTGTAATAAATGTCATCGACCTCAAAGTCGTGGGCACTTACACTCATACTGCACAGTAATCCTATTACCGCCAGCAATAAAGAATTAAACTTTTTCATACATTAAGATTTATAGTAAAACATGAATTTAAGTTGATACGAAGCATGCATTACCACTCTACCGTAGGGACACAAAAAAGACGTGGGAAAACTTTTGTGCTTATCCCACTTCCAAGGCCTTCGCATTGCCTGTACCTCGAGATAAGCAACTTAGCCAGCCCACGCCGAAGGTATTATAAACGTTGTATGCTGTCAGCCAATGCTGGCTGACATGCATACGGGTATAATACACCCACGTGGACGCCTCATTGCGAAATCTTCTAAGGTACCAAAGGTTGCGAAGTTTTGGAAGTCGAAGATAACGTTAGAAACGTCCTTTCTGCCCCCCATGCCATAAGGTTCACGACCTTAACTCGCAGTGATGGAGCGGAAATCTATGTCTTGACCCACCCGCCCGAGGGCTGGCGAATCACTTGCAAAGTTATAGAAATTTATTGAAGAGAGAAGAATTATTGGATTTTAGTACTGATGCGATAAATTCGTACGGTTATTAAAAATCATCAAATAAAGTGAGTTCTTTGATATTTTGGTTTTGAATGATTGGGTTCTTTGGCTTAGTGATGAGGTCTCTCAAATCCGCTCTTTCGAGTGCAGAGAT
>JAZTYI010000091.1:0-7765 GCA_045636885.1 Alloprevotella sp. | reverse complement strand
AACCTTTACGTTGACTCTGTAGATGTTAAGAAACTCACGGAGGATGCCATCATTGGGATGTTGGAGAAACTGGACCCCCACTCGCAATATTCTAACCCCGAGGAAACGAAGAAGCTCAACGAACCCCTCGAGGGCAACTTCGAAGGGATTGGTGTGGAGTTTCGCATGTTTGAGGATACCTTGATCGTGTCGCGCCCCATGCCCAAAGGTCCGAGCGAAAAGGTAGGCATCGTGGCGGGCGACCGCATTGTGGGCGTCAACGGCACAACGATTGCCGGCGTGAAGATGCCACAAGACAGCATTATGAAGAAACTGCGCGGTCCGAAGGGCACTACAGCGCAACTCAAAGTGGTGCGTACAGGACTGGCAGACACACTTACATTTGACGTCGTGCGCGACAAAATACCCATCCACACCGTAGATGCCGCCTACATGATTGCTCCTGGCGTGGGATACATTATGTTGGAACGCTTCGGCGCTACTTCAGGCAAGGAAGTCAAAGAAAAAATTGCCGAACTCCAGGCACAGGGCATGAAGGATCTCATCTTCGACCTCAAACTCAACGGCGGTGGCTATCTGGGTGCAGCCGCAGAAGTGGCCTCGCAATTCTTGCCCAAGGGTTCGCTAATTGTTTACACCGACGGCAGAGTGATGCCCAAGCAAAAGTTTACAGCACAAGGCGGTGGTTTGATGCTCGACGGCAAGGTGGTAGTTTTGGTGGACGAATACTCAGCCTCAGCTGCCGAAATCGTTAGCGGTGCCTTGCAGGACCATGACCGAGCAACGCTTGTCGGACGCCGCACCTTTGGTAAGGGACTTGTGCAACGCCCCATTGACCTCCCCGATGGTTCTATGATTCGCCTGACCGTTTCTCACTACTATACTCCCTCTGGTCGTTGCATCCAGAAACCCTATGAGAAGGGAAAGAAAGAGGAATACAGCGACGACCTCGACCAACGCTATAAGCGTGGCGAACTCACCTGCCTGGACAGCATCCATCTTGACTCTACAAAGGTGTATAAGACATTGGTAAAGGGTCGCACCGTATATGGTGGTGGTGCTGTTATGCCCGACGTGTTCGTACCGCTCGACACACTGCAGTACACCGAACTCTACCGCAAAATCAGTCGTGCCAATCTCATTGTCAACGCCTCTACGAAGTACATCAACAACAACCGCAAGAAGTTGGCAAGTAAGTACACGGACTTCAACACCTTTAACGCCACCTATAGCGTACCCGAGAAGTTGCTGACAGAGATCTTCGAGAAAGCAACCGAAAAGGATTTGAAGCCCAAGGACGATGCCGACCGACAGGCTACAGCAGACCAGTTAGCATTTACCCTTAAAGCGCTCGTGGCATACGACCTCTGGAGCCGCAACGAGTATTTGCGCATCATCAACGAGCGCGACGATATAGTCAATCGCGCCCTCGAAATTCTGAAAGAGGAGACGCAATTTTAAATTCTAGGCAATCCTAGAAACTCCTAGGCTATCCTAAGAACAACTACTCACTACTCACTTCCCCTATGCGATACCCCCTCCCTCCCATCCTCCAAGTAGGCGATGTCCTACTCTCCTCCGACATTATCACCGAGAAATTCTGCTGCGACCTTGAGAAGTGCAAGGGCATCTGTTGCGTCGAAGGCGAAGCCGGTGCACCCGTAACGCTTGAGGAGATTGCGGAACTCGAAAACGTGGTGGAGCACATCGTTGACGACCTCGACCCCAAGGCACTTAAGGTGCTCGAAGCCCAGGGCGTGGCATACCGCGACCGCGATGGCGACCTCGTGACCAGCATTGTGGACGGGCGAGACTGTTGCTTTACCTGCTACAGCGAAGACGGCACCTGCCTTTGCGCTTGTGAGAAGGCGTTTCGTGCGGGCAAGACATCGTGGTGTAAACCCATCTCCTGCTACCTCTATCCAATTCGCGAGACCACCCTTTCCGATGGCACCGTGGCCCTCAACTACAACCGCTGGACCGTGTGTCGCGACGCTGTAAAGAAAGGTCAGGAACTCAACCTCCCCATTTGGAAATTCTTGAAGAATCCCCTTATCAAGCGCTTCGGCGAAGCGTGGTACGACGAACTTACCGAAATGGTTAATCAGCTCCGCGAACAGGGATATTTGGGCGTAGAGTAATCCAGAAGATCTATAACATCTATAACATCTATAATATCTATAACATCTAGATAATCTAGAGCATCTAATCCCAATAGAACCACAAAAAAGGCTCACCATCATGGCGAGCCTTTTTCATATCCTTACCTCTAAAGATTAGAGAGAGTGGTTGATAGTACGTGAAAGTACGTCGAGCTGCTGTTCGCGTGTCAACTTCACGAAGTTTACGGCATAACCGCTGACACGGATAGTGAGCTGAGGATACTTTTCGGGGTGTTCCATAGCGTCAACGAGGAGTTCGCGGTCGAACACGTTTACGTTGAGGTGGTGACCACCGTCGGGAGTGAAGTAACCGTCCATGAGGTTCACGAGGTTTTCAACCTGTACTTCCTTCGTCTTACCGAGTGTAGCGGGAGAGATTGCGAAAGTATAAGAGATACCGTCCTGTGAGTGCTGGAAGGGAAGCTTAGCCACAGAAGCGAGCGCTGCAACAGCACCCTTAGTGTCACGTCCGTTCATGGGGTTAGCACCGGGAGCGAAGGGAACACCTGCGGGACGACCGTCGGGAGTAGCACCAGTGTTCTTACCATATACTACGTTAGAAGTGATAGTGAGAACTGACTGAGTGGGCTTCGCGTTGCGGTAAGTTTCGTGCTGACGCATGAATTCCATGAACTTTTCAGTTACCATGAGAGCGATAGCGTCGGTCTGAGCATCGTTGTTACCGTAAGGTACATATTCACCTTCGTTTTCGAAACCTACTGCCAAGCCACGTTCGTCGCGGATGATACGAACCTTACCGAACTTGATAGCAGCGAGAGAGTCAGTTACGATTGAGAGACCTGCGATACCTGTAGCACGAGTACGTTCTACGTCACCGTCGTGGAGAGCGAGTTCAAATGCTTCGTAGTTGTACTTGTCGTGCATGTAGTGAATAATCTTGAGCGCATTCACATACACCTTTGCCAACCAACGCATCATCTGTTCGAACTTGCGCATTACTTCTTCGTATTCGAGGTAATCGCCAGTGATGGGAGCAAATTCGGGAGAAATCTGGTGACCAGAAACTTCGTCGCGACCACCGTTGATAGCGTAGAGCAAGCACTTAGCGAGGTTTGCACGAGCACCGAAGAACTGCATCTGCTTACCAATCTTCATGGGGCTTACGCAACATGCGATACCGTAGTCATCACCGTAGTCGGGACGCATGAGGTCGTCGTTTTCGTACTGGATAGCACTTGTCTGGATAGACATCTTAGCGCAGTACTTCTTCCAAGCTGCGGGAAGCTTTTCTGCCCAAAGCACTGTGAGGTTGGGTTCGGGCGCAGGACCGAGGTTCTGAAGCGTGTGGAGGAAACGATAGCTGGTCTTTGTTACCAAAGTACGACCGTCGCTACCCATACCACCGATTGATTCAGTTACCCAAACGGGGTCGCCAGAGAAGAGGTCGTTGTATTCGGGTGTGCGGAGGAAACGAACGATACGGAGCTTGATGATGAGCTGGTCGATGAGTTCCTGAGCTTCTTCTTCAGTGAGCTTGCCTTCCTTGAGGTCCTTTTCAATGAAGATATCGAGGAATGTAGACACACGACCGAGTGACATTGCTGCACCGTCCTGGTCCTTAACTGCTGCGAGATAAGCAAAGTATACAAACTGAACTGCTTCACGAGCATCCTGTGCGGGGCGAGTTACGTCGAAACCGTAAGCCTGACACATAGTAACGAATGCCTTGAGCGCGTTGATCTGTTCAGTAGTTTCTTCACGCTTCTGGATGCACTCTTCAGTCATTTCCTGAATTTCGAGACGTTCAAGGAAACGCTTCTTTTCTTCGATAAGGTTGTTCACACCGTAAAGTGCTACACGACGGTAGTCACCGATGATACGACCACGACCATAAGCGTCGGGCAAACCAGTAATTACGTGAGAGTGACGCGCAGCGCGAATGTCAGCAGTGTATGCAGAGAACACACCTTCGTTGTGTGTCTTGCGGTAGCGTGTAAAGATGTGCTTTGTTTCGGGATCGAGTTCGTAGCCGTAAGCCTTAAGCGCACTTTCTACCATACGGATACCACCCTTGGGGAAGATACCACGCTTCAAGGGAGCGTCAGTCTGGAGACCTACGATAACTTCGTTTTCCTTATCGATGTAACCAGCACCGTAAGTGTCGATGCTCTGGGGCAACTTAGTTTCTGCGTCGTAAACACCCTTTTCGCGTTCCACCTTAAACATTTCGCTGAGCTGTGCCCAGATCTTAAGTGTACGTTCAGTGGGACCTGCGAGGAAGCTTTCGTCGCCTTCGTAGGGAGTATAGTTGTGCTGAATGAAGTCACGCACATTGATTTCGCGCTTCCAAATGAAGCCGTCGAATGAATCTACACAATTAGATAATTTCATAAATTTAAAATATTAAAGTTAGTAGTTTTTCAGTCCTAATACCTATGCAAATTTACGGATTTTCTCATTCATTAACACAGAATACATAAAGAACTATACCCTACACCCCCTATTTTTTTTAATTCTGGGGATAAATAGCACTTAGACTTGCTAATTTTGAAATGAAAAATGAGAAAGGAGAAAGGAGAAATGCCATGCGGGACACTCATGCGCCCGCCTCTTTCTCATTTCTCCTTTCTCATTTCTCCTTTCAAAAAATCAATCTCTCCTACCCAAGAAAATCATCACATAATATACCAGCGTCGCGAGCGAACCTAATGCTGCTGCCACGTAGGTATAGGCAGCGCTGTGAAGGGCGTCTACCGCCATGCTGTGGTCGCGCTGGGTGGTAATTCCCGCGCGTTGCAACCATGCCGTTGCTCTACGGCTGGCATCTACCTCCACGGGGAGGGTTACGAAAGAGAACACTGTGGTGCTGGCAAAGAGGATGATGCCGAGGAGCAGCAATGAAGGGAAGGTTTGCACCAAGAGGATACCCGCCAGGAGCACCCACTGCACCCACGTACTGGCGAAACTCACTACGGGCACCAATGCCGAGCGCAGTTGCAGGGGACCATACTGCACGGCGTGCTGCACGGCATGTCCACACTCGTGCGCTGCAACGGCAGCAGCCGCAACGCTACGCTGATTGTATACACTTTCGGAGAGATTGACGGTCTTCGTTGCAGGGTTATAGTGGTCAGTAAGTTGTCCCGCTGTGCTTACCACCTGTACGTCATAAATGCCGTGGTCGCGCAGCATCTTTTCAGCCACCTCCCTACCGGTCATACCATTGGAGAGATACTCTTTAGAATATTTCTTAAACTTACTTTGCAGGTTCTGCTGCACCAGAAAACTCATCAGGGCGACACCGCCAAAAATCAATAAGTACATCATAGGGGGGGAGGTTATGAGGTTATGAGGTTATGAGGTTAAGAGGTTATGAGGTTAAGAGGTTTGAGGTTAAGAGGTTTGAGGTTCAAGGAGGAAAGGCCCTAGGAGTGCCTAGGGGCGCCTAGGATTGCCTAGGATTACCTAGATTTTCCTAGGAGCGCCTAGATTCACCTATAATCACCTATAAGCGCCTCCCCCCTTCCACCTAACCTCAAGCAAATACCATGCCAAAAAGGACCTATAACAAAAAAGAGCCACCCCAAGGCGACTCTTTTACTTTATTTTACTTCAACATGGACAAACCAATGAGCATAAGGTAACCAAGCGCCATACCTACGATACCTACTACAACACCTACGCGCACCATGTGTTTCTGTTCAATAAGACCCGTTGAGTGCGCAAGGGCATTAGGAGGCGTAGAGATGGGCAAGCACATTGCGAACGACGCAGCCATTGCTACACCCAAGAGAAGCGTACGAGAACCTCCAATCGCTTCAAGCGCAGGAGAACCTTCTGCTACAACTGCGAGGATAGGTATCAAGAGAGCCGCAGTAGCCGTGTTGCTGATGAAGTTTGACAAGCCCCAGCAAATCAAACCTGCCACAACAAGCAACGCGATGGGGTTGAGAGCGCCGAAGGGGATATTTTCAATCAACACCTTTGCGAGACCTGTATTCTGAAGCGCCAAACCGAGGGCGAAACCACCGGCTACCATCCAAAGCACGGACCAGTTGATTTCTTCCAAGTCGCGACGCTTGATAATACCTGTTACGCAGAACACGCAAATAGGCAACATCGCCACAGCGTTGGCACCGATACCGATAATGTCCTTACCCAAGCACCAAAGGAGAATTGTGGTGAGGAACGTTACGTTTACCACTGTTGAGTGCCAACCACTCTGTGACTCGCCCTCAATCTTGAGTTCAATTTCCTTCTGCTGGAAGGGGAACAAACTGCGAAGCAACACCCATGATAGTAAGAGGATGACAATTACGAAGGGGAACATAAATAACATCCACTCTCCGAAGGGAATGTCAAGAATCTTGTTTGCAATCGCATTGGGAGGTGTACCGATAGGAGTACCCATACCACCGATGTTTGCACCGATAGGAATAGCAAGAAGAAGTGCGGTGCGACCCTTTGCGTCGGGAATTGCCTTCAACACAGGCGCCAAGAACGCAATCATCATAGCCGCAGTAGCCGTGTTACTTACGAACATGGAGAAGAAACCTGTGATGAGGATGAAGCCGAGGAGCACATTGGTGCTCTTCTTACCGAAGGGTTTCAAAAGGATGCGCGCAAGCGTTACGTCAAGACCGGTCTTTGTCGCAGCAATAGCCAACATAAATCCACCGAGGAAGAGAATGATAATGGGGTCAGCAAAAGTTGCCATTACTTCCTTAGAACTTAACAGCGTACCGAGCTTTTCGGGATCAACACCCTTTGTGAACGTAAAGAAGGCATCGTTGGACATGGTGAAGATACACGTTGCGATGATGGCAACTGACGTACACCATGAGGGAATTACCTCCAGCAACCACATCAAGGTTGCAAATGCAAAGAGGGCAATCGTGCGTTGCTGCACAATGGTGAGTTCGGGAATTCCGAACATCTCAATGGGCAAGTTCCAAAGAGTAAGGGTCACCGCAAGGGTAAAAGCCAAAGCTACAAAGTGCTTGGGGAGTTTCTCAATTCGGCGATTCTGCTTATTCTGGTGCAAGCGCTCCACCAAATGGAAACCTTGGAAAATCTTAAACATAGTTTTTGTATTTGAATTTTATTATTTTAAGTTTCGCAAGTGCTCAACTTCTTAGGTCTTAAGGTTGAAGGTTATAAGGTCTACCATTCGGCTTACTTACCATGATATGAACAACCTGGATGGTCCTCAAAACCTGAAAGCGTAGCGACCTAACCACCTCAAAACCTGACTCAACTGAAGTTTGCGAAAGTTGAGTTATTGATTTTCAAGAATAATGAGTCGCAAAATTAAGCATAAAATTTGTAATCTCTACTTCACAGAAGCAAAAAAAATAGGCAATAATATAGATATTGTCCACGATACATAGTATACTTCTGTGTACCACCAATTTATTTTTATTACTGTCCGGTAAAATCTATCTGTGTGTTTTAGAGAACACGAATCTCACGAATAACACGAATCCTTGTGGGGTGTTACCTTGCTTATCGCATACGAATTGCACGAATACCATCCGGATGGTAAAATTCGTGGTATTCGCCTCTGATTAAGAAATATTCATCCCGCATGGTTTGACTAACGCGACCTTTGGTTCGTGAAATTCGTGAGATTCGTGTTCTCT
>JAZTYI010000090.1:0-17244 GCA_045636885.1 Alloprevotella sp. | reverse complement strand
ATATGTCTAAATTTATTTCCGGTGGTTATAGCGTCGGGGTTCCACCTCTTCCCATTCCGAACAGAGAAGTTAAGCCCGTCCGCGCCGATGGTACTGCGTATAGCGGGAGAGTAGGTCGCCGCCACTTTTCAGAGAGGTTCTTCAAGGTTTTGAAGGACCTCTTTTTTTATTTATATTTGCATCAAGAAACGATTTGCTCTTGAAGTTCGTGTAAGAGTCATGATTGTTGATTGCTTACTCCTTTTTGGATAATAGGGAGGATATAGTTATGGTATGTATTTATGAATGCGATGTTAGAAGGTTTTAAGAGGTATCTACTCTTTGAACGTGGTTTATCAGAGAATACTCGGGATGCTTATTTGAGGGATGTGGAGCATTTCTTTGAGTTTTTACAGTCCGAGGCAATAGATGTGTGTGCTGTGAAACTTGATGATTTGCATCGTTTCACTTGGCAGTTACACGATGTGGGAATCTCGCATCGTTCAATCGCTCGTGTGCATTCAGGTTTGCGTACCTTCTACTCCTATTTGTTGATTGAGGGATACATGGAAACTAATCCCACGGCGCTGTTAGAATCGCCGAAGAAGGGGTTCCACCTCCCAGAGGTGCTTTCGACCGAAGAGATCGACGCGATTCTGTCTGTGATAGACCTTAGCCAGGATGAGGGGCAGCGCGATAAGGCGGTGATAGAATTGCTCTACAGTTGCGGATTGCGCGTGTCGGAACTCTGTAATTTGAAAATGCACGACTTATTTCTTGAGGAAGGTTTCTTACGTGTCGTGGGAAAGGGGAATAAGGAACGCCTTGTGCCCATATCAGCGCAAGCGGTGAAAGAGCTGAACCTGTGGTTTTGCACGCGCAACATGATTACACCTAAACCGGGTGAGGAGGACTATGTCTTTATCTCCACGCGCCGTCGCCAACATTTGTCGCGTATAACGGTATTCCACAACCTGCGCCTCTATGCAGAGCGGGCGGGGATTACGAAGACGATTTCGCCCCATACGTTACGCCATTCCTTTGCTACACATTTGCTGGAGGGGGGTGCAAACCTTCGTGTGATTCAGGCCATGTTGGGGCACGAACAGATTTCGACAACGGAAATTTATACACACATTGATCGCACCATGTTGAAGCAGCAAGTGCTTACGTATTTTCCACGTAATAAAGGTGATTAGCAATATGTTACCTAAATGCAAATTTTGGTTTACAAAAATATTTCTAAAGTAATTTTTTTTAATTAAAAAATACATTTTTTCAATCCAAAAGTTGCTCAACACCATAGAAGGCAGTACTTTTGCACCAGTTTTTCATGGTATTAGATTTAAGGTTAGTAAAGATTGGTTGTCGGGATGACAATCAATTTTTTTTTGCGCTTATTCGAGAGGGGAATATCCCCTCTTTTTTTGTGTATGAACGTATTGTCCTTTCAGAAACGAATAAACAACCAGCAACCGTTTAACATCCTGAAACACTTATTGATATAACTTATATCTCTATTAGTATTTATTATAGGGATTTATTTGTTTGGTGTCAAAAAGTCGTCTTATTTTTGCAGTGCAAATTCAATGTTGAAGATGCTATAATAAGATATTTTATGCAGATAAAGCGTATATATGCTCGCGAGATATTGGATTCTCGTGGCAACCCCACAGTAGAAGTAGATGTAACGCTTGAGAATGGTATTGTCGGTCGCGCCTCCGTTCCATCGGGTGCTTCGACAGGAATAAATGAAGCTTTAGAATTGCGTGATGGTGATTCACGTCGCTACAACGGGCGCGGTGTGAAGCGCGCGGTGCAACATGTCAACTCGCTCATTGCGTCGGAACTGAAAGGCACTTGTGTCTTTGAACAGCGGGCTATAGACGAGCGTCTCATCTCTTTAGACGCCACTCCTACCAAGAAGCGCCTCGGGGCGAATGCCATCTTGGGAGTATCGCTTGCCGTAGCGCGTGCCGCAACCTTGGCGCAGGAAGTACCTTTGTTCCGTTATCTGGGCGGTGTCGGTGCTCACACGCTTCCCGTTCCGATGATGAACATCATCAATGGCGGTGCCCATTCTGATGCGCCAATAGCCTTTCAGGAGTTTATGATTCGTCCTGTCGGTGCTCAAAGTTTCCACGAAGCCTTGCGCATGGGGGCAGAGGTGTTTCACTCGCTGAAATCCGTGCTCAAGAGTCGTTCTCTCAACACCGCTGTGGGTGATGAAGGTGGTTTTGCTCCAGCACTTCATAATGTAGAGGATGCGCTTAACTGTATTGTAGAAGCCATCCAGAAAGCCGGTTATCAACCAGGGGTAGATGTCACCATTGCGATGGACTGCGCGGCTTCAGAATATTACAAGGAAGGCAAGTATGATTACACGGTGTTTGAAGGTGAAAATGGCGCCCGCCTGACTTCGGAAGAACAAGTAGATTATCTTGAAAAACTCATCAATCATTACCCCATTGACTCTATAGAAGACGGCATGGCGGAAGATGATTGGGCGGGGTGGAAACTCCTTACGGAACGCTTGGGAAACCGTTGTCAACTTGTCGGGGACGACCTTTTCGTGACGAACACGCATTTCCTTCAGAAAGGAATTCAAGAAGGTTGTGCGAATGCCATACTGATTAAGTTGAATCAAATTGGCACGCTCTCCGAAACGCTTGATGCCATCGCTATGGCGCATGCTGCAGGTTACACGGCAATCGTCTCACATCGCTCGGGCGAAACGGAAGATACCTTTATCGCCGACCTTGCCGTAGCCACCGGAAGTGGGCAGATCAAGACAGGGTCGCTCAGTCGCTCCGAACGCTTGGCGAAGTACAACCAACTCTTGCGCATTGAAGAGGCACTGGGCAGTAGCGCATGCTATGGTAAACGTATTTAGTCCGCAAGGAAAGGTAGTTGTACTCTATCCAGGGCGCTGCCCTTCGCTGGTGGATTATATCCCTTTCAGGGAAAGCATCCCGCAAGGCAGTTGTACTCTGTACTCTGTACTCTGTACTCTGTTCTCTCTCTATATAAAACTAAACACTTAACAACTATGACCATGAAAAATTTTTTCTTCCCTCAGGACTATCCCGGTCCCGCCTACTCTCGATTCCTTTTAGGCGTCCGTCTGTTGTTTGGCATTTTGTTCATCACGCATGGATATGCCAAGTTGATGGATTATGAAGCACTCGCTTCCATCTTCCCCGATCCTTTAGGGATGGGCGCGAGTTTGAGTCTGACGCTGGTAATCTTAACCGAACTCTTTTGCGCGATGGCGTTTATCTCAGGTATCCTGTTCCGCCTCTCCCTGTTGCCTATGATTTTTGCGATGGGCGTAGCCTTCTTCTCTTGGCACGCTGGTGCGATGCAGGACGGTGAACTTTCGTTTATTTACTTTGCTGTATTCCTTATGATGTTCGTAGCAGGACCTGGACGCTATTCTTTGGATAACCTTATAGGTATTCTTAGGGAGGGGTAGGAGGTTCTAGGTGATACTAGACATTCTAGGCTTTTCTAGGCTTTTCTAGGCATATCTAGGCGCTTCTAGGACCCTCAAAACCGTAATTCCTCCCAACCTCATAACCTTAAAACCTTCTAACCTAATAACCTTAAACCTCAAAAAACCATGTCAACCCTTATATTCCCCTTCCTGCTTGCCCTCTCTTGTGGCAGCATTACCGAAGAAAGTGGTGGTTTTAAACACCTTGAACTTCCTTATGCCACAGCTGCCCTTGAACCTTACATTTCTCGTGAAACCGTAGAACTCCATCATGGAAAGCATCTGCTCACCTATGTCAATAATCTTAATAAGGCGATTGTTGGCACGCCTCGCGCCCATCAACATCTTACGCAAATCGTGACCGAATCCGAAGGTGTGTTGTTTAATAATGCTGGTCAGGTGCTCAACCACAACCTTTACTTCCTTCAATTCTCCCCCAAGGGAGGTGGTCGCCCCACGGGCACACTTGCCCATGCCATTCAGAAACAGTGGGGCAGTTTTGAAGCATTCCAGAAGGAGTTTGAGGCACAAGGATTGGCGCTATTCGGTTCCGGATGGGTGTGGCTCGCACAGGATGCCGACGGTGCGCTTCACATCGTTCAAGAACCCAATGGGAGCAATCCTGTAAAGCGGGGCATGATTCCCTTGCTCGGTTTTGATGTGTGGGAACACGCCTACTATCTTGACTATTCCAATCGTCGTGCCGAACATCTTTCAGCGCTTTGGAACATTGTGGATTGGAATGTCGTCGCCGCCCGCTACATGATGAAATAACCGTTTGTGACCTGCATTTGTGCACTCCGCATGACAATATGAAATAGGAAGTTTCATTTAATACATAAATTCCTACAATTCATGGGGTTATGCATAAAAAAAACGACTCCGATTGTGTGCGGAAACGTAGAAATGTCGTAATTTTGCATTGGAGTCAAGGAGTTGTATCTCAGCGACTTCGTTTCCAACACAACACTATCATATTTTCAAGGTCCTTGCATCCTCACGGATGTGCGGACTTTTTTGTTATTTACGCCCTCACCAATCCCTTCATTTTTCCTCATTTTTCGCCGAAAACTTTAACAAACATTAACATTCAACCTACACACCCTCGCAACAATATCTATTTGCGTCGCAAGAATAAGTAACATTAAAAACCGGTTGTTTAACCTTGAAAAAACTATGTAACTTATTTTTTGACCCCAAAAATGGGATTTTTGGCACAAAAAAAGTGGAGATACCCCTGATTCCAAGGGGCATCTCCACTTCCGTAGTACAAAGATACAAAATTTTTCTTCGAAATGCAAATCGGTTAACTTTTGTTAACACGATATGTATTTCTCATTTTTCGTCATTTTTCATCGATGAAAATGGTCCCGAAAAGTAGGGGGGAGAGTCCTTTGGTGTGGCTCCCGAAAATCCGTTTCAGCTGATTGTTTCTATATACGGAAGTTAATATTCCGTGCGCGCTTCATATTCCTTCCAGAGCGTGAAGGGTGCTTGTGCTTCTTGAGGAATCAAAATTTCAGTCGTTAGGCGGCGCGAAGGAATGGGTTGCTCCAACTCTTCGTAAATTAATTGGTCGTCAAATCCTGCAGCTGCGGCATCGTGCTTGTTTGCCCCATAATACAGGTGGTCAAGGTGCGCCCAGTAAATGGCGCCCAAGCACATGGGGCAGGGTTCGCACGAGGAGTAGATGTCGCAACCCTCAAGTGAGAAGGTTCCGAGCGCTTCACACGCGGCACGAATGGCAGAGACTTCGGCGTGTGCCGTAGGGTCGTTATTTGCAGTCACACGGTTGACGCCCGTAGCGATTACTTTACCTTCCTTTACGATGACGGCGCCAAAGGGACCGCCGCCGTTCTTAATGTTTTCTACTGCCAGTTGGATGGCTTGGCGCATAAATTTGTTGTTCATGGGGTTAGGTTTTTAGGTGTTATATTAATAGTCAACAGTCAACAGACAACGGACAACAGTCAACGGACAACAGTCAATGGTCAACAGTCAACGGACAACGGTCAATGGCTCTTGCATTACGCTTGTCTGCTTGTCGACTCGTCTATTCAATTTTCTACATCCCTTGTGCCTCTGCCGTGAGGCGCAAACTGCGTCCCGTGGCGGGATGTCGGAGCACGAGGAGTTCGGCATGGAGGTGAAGGCGGTCGGCCTTGGTGCCGTAGAGTTCATCACCGATAATGGGGGCGGCGAGTCCCTCGGCGTGGGCACAATGTAGGCGCAGCTGGTGGGTGCGTCCCGTTTGGGGCGAAAGGGCCAGGCGGGTAATCGTGCCTTCAGGGGTTTCGGAGACGGAAATCACCTTGAAATGCGTCACGGCAGGTTTGCCATGCTCGTGATCCACCACCTGTCGCGGACGGTTGAGCGGGTCGAGGCGCAGGGGAAGGGAGATGAGTCCACTTTCTTGAGTTACCTGCCCCTCTATGTCTGCGATGTAGCGCTTCTTCGCCTCACGCTCGGAAAATTGGCGTTGCAGTTCGTAGTGCGCCTCCTTTGTTTTCGCAAATACCAGCACCCCCGAGGTCGCCATGTCCAATCGGTGCACCACCATCAGGTCGGGTCGCGACGCTTGTAGGAGTTCAAAGGCAGAGGGAACGCCCGTAAGTCCTGGCACGCTGAGCATGCCCGAGGGTTTGTTGACCGCCATGAGGTGGTCGTCCTCATAAATCACCGCGAGTTGGTCTTCCACGGAGCGCTGCAAGGCTTCAATGGGGTTCGGGTCGAGGTCAAGTCCGTCGAGCATGTGCGCAAGAATCGGTTTACACTTGCTCAGGCACGAGGGATAGAACTGCCCCTGTGTGCGCACCTCATTTCGGGGCGACGCACCCCACCAAAATTCGCCGAAACATAGAGGGCGCCACCCGTGCGTAAAGGCATATTGCAAGAGTTTGGGCAAGGCACATTCACCCGCTCCCGCAGGGGGAACGCCCTGAGGCGTCTGTGCGAAAATTTCTACAAGGTCCTTGCGCTCACCACGGATGTTGAGCATTTGGAACTGCTTGAAAATCCAGGTCTGCAAAGCGTCCGACATCCGACGGCGCTCCTCGCAAAGTGCGTGCAACCTGTTCTTATAAATATTCACCTTGCGCTCCGCCACTTCAATGCGTTCGCGGTACTGCTTCTTAAGGCGCGAGAAATTCCCCTTGAAATACTGACTCTGACGCACGAGTTCCACCTCCTCCTCTGCTGAAAGGTTGCCCGCGCTTCGGCGCTCGTCGCGCTTGCGCTTCTCCTCCTGCATCATGAGTTGGTAGGACGAAATTTCATGTTGCGCCTCCTTGCGCAACTCCTCGAGGTGGCCACACGCTGCTCGGAAGTCTGCATCCTGCTCCAAGGTTTCTACGGCACGATTAACGGCACTGATTTCCGCATCGCGCTCCTTGAAATAACTGCCGGGGTGGAGGAAATCATAGACCGCCGGCACGAAGTAAGGCAGGTCGTTGCGCCCAAGCAATAGTCCGGAATAACCCGCTAAGAACGCCACTTCACCCGGAGCAGGTTCCACAATGAGCACGCCAAACATCTTGCCCTCCGCCCAATCCGTTGACTCCTGCGCACGCTCGCCAAGGTAGCGCATCACTTCTGCCGCCGCCTGCTCCACAAGAGGGTGAGGGGAGTAGGCAAAGGGGAAGGTGAAACGCTCGGGCGGGAGGGCGCAAGGATGGGGGAGAAGGTGGAGCATGGGGGAAAGGAGAAATGAGAACCGACGCCAAACCGAGTGCAATCAAGCTTGCTTGAATTGCCGAGGTGCGAAGGAGGAAAAGACCGCAAAGCGGGATTAAATGAGAAAGACCTTGCGGAGTTTTATTTCCTTGTAGGCATTACAGATTGTTAATATGTGGCAAAGGTACATTTTTATCTTTGCATAAAATCCTCTATGCGGCATATTCTATTATCCTTTTTTCGGAACGTAAGAATGTTTAACATATCTGCAACTTTATTTAACTGTTTTTATTTGTGGAGGTGGAAAATCTCCTCTACTTTTGCTCGCAGAAAGAGGGAACAACGAATTTTCCACGCAGTGAGTGGAATTTCTGCGCCCCACCTTAAGAATCACAAAGACAGAACTATGAAAAGATTACTCCTCATGTTTCCCCTTTTGGGAATGCTTGCAGCATGTTGTGCTGATCACAAATGTGCTCCCGCTACGACCGAAGTTGCTTCGGACAGCGCCACCATGGTCTATGAAGAACTGTATGCAGGAACCTTCCCTGCAGCAGATTGTTCGGGAATTTACTACTTGTTGCGTCTGTACACAGATAGTCTGGGAACGGACACGCTTTTCACGCTTGACGCATCCTATCTTGATGCCGAGGGTGACGGGGTGCACAGGTCGTTTACAACGACGGGAAAATGCTTGCACCTGACGCATGTAGAGGGGTTCACGCTCCATCCCGATAATGGCGAACCCGTCATGAACTTCCTAACCATCAGCGACACGATTGTGCGCATGGTCAACGACAGTTTAAAGGAAGTGGGTGTAAACTATGACCTGGTGAAAATCACCGAATGTTCAGATACAGCTTGTTCCGGCTCGTGCACCGCATGTGCGCACAAATCTAAATAGAAAACCATAATTTTATAATAATGTGTGTTAGCTTTGAATGAAAGGTCCGTCGGCTGAAGGGATTCAGCGGGCGGACCGCCTTTTTTCTCAACAAAATGTAATAAAAACCAGATTTTTGCTTTGCAGAGCGAATTAAATTGTAACTTTGCCCTGACAAACTGGCGCGTTAATCGCGCCAAGATTGTTTTTTACCAAACATAGATTATTACTTAATAAACACATAACAACTATGGCAAAGAAATTTATCACATGTGATGGTAACCAGGCCGCTGCGCATATTTCTTATATGTTCAGTGAGGTGGCTGCCATCTACCCCATCACTCCGTCTTCAACCATGGCGGAATACGTGGACGAATGGGCGGCTCAAGGTCGCAAGAATATCTTTGGTGAAACCGTTTTGGTGCAAGAAATGCAGTCGGAAGGCGGTGCTGCGGGTGCCGTTCATGGTTCTTTGCAGGCGGGTGCCTTGACTACAACGTACACAGCCTCTCAGGGTCTGCTCTTGATGATTCCCAACATGTACAAGATTGCGGGTGAACTCTTGCCTTGCGTATTCCATGTTTCGGCACGCACACTTGCTTCTCACGCACTCTGTATCTTTGGTGACCATCAGGACGTAATGTCAACACGTCAGACAGGTTTTGCGATGCTTGCGGAAGGTTCTGTTCAGGAAGTCATGGACCTCTCGGGCGTAGCTCACTTGGCGTCGCTCAAGAGTCGTGTGCCCTTCGTAAACTTCTTCGACGGATTCCGCACTTCTCACGAAATTCAGAAAATTGAACTCTTAGAAAACGAAGACCTCGCTCCTCTCGTTGACCAGGAAGCGTTGGCAGAATTCCGCAGTCGCGCTCTCACGCCCGAAAAGCCCGTGGCACGCGGTATGGCTGAGAATCCCGATACCTTCTTCGCACACCGCGAAAGCTGCAATCCCTACTACGATGCAGTGCCTGCGATTGTTGAAGAATACATGCAGAAGATCAGCGAAATCACTGGTCGTAAGTACAGCCTCTTCAACTACTACGGTGCTGAAGATGCCGACCGCGTGATCATCCTTATGGGTTCAGCAACAGAAGCTGCGCGCGAAGCTATCGACTACCTCATGGCCAAGGGCGAAAAGGTTGGTTTGGTAAGCGTACACCTCTACCGTCCCTTCTCTGTAAAGCATTTCCTCGGTGCAATTCCCGCTACATGTAAGCGCATTGCCGTGCTCGACCGCACAAAGGAACCTGGTGCAAACGGTGAACCCCTTTACCTCGATGTGAAGGAAGCCTTCTACGGCAAGGCTGACGCTCCCGTTATCGTAGGTGGTCGTTACGGTCTCGGTTCTAACGACACTACTCCCGCGCAAATCCTCAGCGTTTACGAAAACCTCCAACTCCCCGAACCCAAGAACCACTTCACTATCGGTATTGTGGATGATGTGACTTTCACATCGCTTCCCCAGAAGGAAGAAATCGCAATGGGTGGCGACGGTATGTTCCAGGCGAAGTTCTACGGCCTTGGTGCTGACGGTACTGTGGGTGCTAATAAGAACTCTGTCAAGATTATTGGTGACAACACCGACAAGCGTTGTCAGGCTTACTTCTCTTACGACTCTAAGAAGTCGGGCGGTTTCACCTGTTCGCACCTCCGTTTCGGCGATGCGCCCATCCGCTCTACTTACCTTGTAAATACGCCCAACTTCGTGGCTTGTCACGTTCAGGCTTACTTGCGCATGTACGACGTGCTCCGTGGTATTCAGCAGGGTGGTACCTTCTTGCTCAACACTATTTGGGAAGGCGAAGAATTGGCGGCAAACTTGCCCAACAATGTGAAGAAGGTGCTTGCTGAAAAGCAGGTGAAGGTCTACTACATCAACGCTACGAAGATCGCTCAGGAAATTGGTCTTGGCAATCGCACAAATACCATCCTTCAGTCGGCATTCTTCCGCATCACAGAGGTAATCCCCGTAGAGTTGGCAGTAGAGCAGATGAAGAAATTCATCGTGAAGTCATACGGCAAGAAGGGTCAGGACATCATCGACAAGAACTATGCTGCCGTTGACCGTGGTGGTGAATACAAGGAACTCCCCGTTGACGCAGCTTGGGCAAATCTTCCCGCTGACGAAGTTGTTGCAAACAACGATCCCGAATTTATCAACAACGTAGTGCGTCCCATCAACGCGCAGAACGGTGACTTGCTCCCCGTATCTGCTTTCAAGGGTTACGAAGACGGTACTTGGCCCCAGGGCACTTCAGCTTATGAAAAGCGTGGCGTAAGTGCGTTCGTTCCTACGTGGGAAGCTGACAACTGTATCCAGTGTAACAAGTGTGCTTACGTTTGTCCTCACGCTTGCATCCGTCCCTTCGTGATGAACGACGAAGAAGCGGCAGGCTTCAACGCTCCTACGCTCGAAATCAAGGCACCCGCTGCTATTAAGGGTATGAAGTTCCGCATGCAGGTAGGTGTTATGGACTGCTTGGGTTGTGGCAACTGTGTGGATGTTTGTCCCGGTTCTCCCAAGACGGGTCCCGCCCTCAAGATGGTGCCCCTCCAGCAGGAATTGGACGAAGCTGCTAACTGGGATTACTGCGTGAAGAACGTGAAGAGCAAGCAGGATCTTCTCGATATCAAGAGCAATGTGCGCGTAAGCCAATTCGCTACACCCTTGTTCCAATTCTCTGGCGCTTGTTCAGGTTGTGGTGAAACACCTTATGTGAAGCTTGTTTCTCAACTCTTTGGCGACCGCCAGATGGTGGCAAACGCTACGGGTTGTTCTTCTATCTATTCAGGTTCTATTCCCTCTACACCCTACACAACTAATGAAAAGGGTCAGGGTCCTGCGTGGGCAAACTCACTCTTCGAAGACTTCTGCGAATTTGGTCTCGGTATGACACTCGCAAACAAGAAGATGCGCCTCCGCCTCGAAGAACTCTTGAAGAAGGTTGCGATGTGCGACTGCTCATGCAACGAAATGAAGGAACTTGCTCAGCAGTGGATTGACAATAAGGAAGACGCCGACAAGACTAAGGCTATTGCCGAACAGATGAAGCCCCTCATCGCTGGTGGCGTTGCGCAAGGTCATGAAATGGCAAAGCAACTCGATGAACTCTCTCACTACCTCGTGAAGCGTAGTCAGTGGATTATCGGTGGTGACGGTGCTTCTTACGACATCGGTTACGGCGGTCTTGACCATGTTATCGCTTCGGGTGAAGATGTTAACATTCTCGTGCTCGACACAGAAGTATATTCTAACACCGGTGGTCAGTCTTCTAAGGCAACACCCCTTGGTGCGATTGCGAAGTTCGCAGCTTCTGGTAAGCGCATCCGTAAGAAGGACCTCGGTATGATTGCTACCACTTACGGTTACGTATATGTTGCGCAGATTGCTATGGGTGCAGACCAGGCACAGTGTCTCAAGGCGCTCCGCGAAGCTGAAGCATATCCCGGACCTTCATTGCTAATCGCTTATGCTCCTTGTATCAACCACGGTTTGAAGAAGGGTATGGGCAAGGCTCAGGCTGAAGAAGCAGCAGCTGTAGAATGCGGTTACTGGCACCTCTGGCGCTACAATCCCGCTCTCGAAGCAGAAGGCAAGAATCCCTTCCAGCTCGACTCTAAGGAACCCCAGTGGGATAAGTTCCAGGATTACCTCAAGGGCGAAGTGCGCTTCCTCTCTGTATTGAAGCAGTATCCCGACGAAGCTGAAGAACTCTTCGCTGCATGTCAAGAAATGGCCAAGAAGCGCTACCAGAGTTATGTACGCATGACTAAGATGGATTGGTCGGAATAACTGAACGCTAAATAACTCAACTTTCGCAAGCTTCAGTTGAGTCAGGTTCTGAGGTTGTTAGGTCGCTACGCTTTAAGGTTTTGAGGACTATCCAGACTGTTTATACAAACTAAATGGGAGTCCTCCGAATGGTAAACCTTAAGACCTTATAACCTAACAAGTTGAGCATTTGAGAAACTTGAATAAATAAGAACCAAAAGTGGGTGTGTCAATAGTATTGGCACACCCACTTTAGTTGTTTGATGGGAAAAGAAGGCGCAAAAGTTAGAACTTATAGGAATAACTTTGGATAATTCTATTGATTTTGTTTCCTATAGGAAATGGTTTTATAGATTTTTACCCTCCAAAGAATTCCTCATTCCCTTGAAAAAATGTAGTACGAGTATCATTATTCCCTTGAAAAAATGTCAAAATCCTTGGTTTATTCCCTTGAAAAAATGTATTTTTGCTCCAGGATAAATACGTAATACTATGTTAAAGAGAAAGATAGAGTCTGATTTGGTGCAATGGAAAAAGTCTGCTAACAGAAAGCCTCTTGTAATAAAAGGTATTCGTCAGTGTGGTAAGACATATATTGTACAGAAATTTGCAAAAGAGAATTACGAGAATGTTGTTTATATGAACTTCATTCTTGAACCCAATAGAAAGAGTGCTTTTACTGAAAACATAGATGTAGAAACCATCATTCTAAACTTATCTGCGCTGATTCCTGGCAGTCGTTTTGTCGCAGGAAAAACTTGTATTATTCTTGACGAGATTCAGGAATGTCGGGAAGCGCGAACAGCTTTAAAGTCTTTTCATATAGATGGCCGTTTTGATGTTATCGCTACGGGTTCGCTCTTGGGAGTAAAGGGATATGGGAATAACCGAGACAAGGTGGAGGGGCAAGATTCCATCCCTGTTGGTTACGAAACGGTGATAGAAATGTATCCTTTAGACTTTGAGGAGTTTTTGTGGGCAAATGGGGTAAGTGAGAAAGTTATTGCCACCATAAAATCATGCTTTGAGAATGAAACCGTTGTGCCCAACGGCATTCACACCGTAATGATGGAGTTACTGCATCGATATGTTATTGTGGGAGGACTTCCAGAAGTTGTCAATAAGTTTCTTGAGACTAAGAATATAGAGTTGGTGTACAACACACAACGCACTCTAATTTCTGAATACGAGGAGGACATGGTTAAATATGCAGATGACTCTGACAAACCTCGTATTCGCGAATGCTTTGAGTCTATCCCCAAACAATTGGCCAAGGAGAACAAGAAATTTCAATACTCTCTGGTGAAAAAAGGGGGACGTTCTACTCAATATATCGGTAGTATACAATGGTTAGAGGATGCTGGCTTGGTAAAGAGATGTTATAACACACAGATAACAGAACTCCCCCTCGAGGGCAACTCCATTAAGGACTGCTTCAAACTATATACCGCAGACATCGGCATACTTGTCGCTATGTTAGACTACGGCACTCAAATGGATATTCTCAAAGGCAACCTCTTAGGTTATAAAGGCGCGATTTTTGAAAATCTTATGGCAGACTTTTTGTGTAAGTCTGGACAGAACTTATACTACTTCCATAAGGATAGCGGTCTTGAATTAGATTTCCTTGTGAGGTTTCAAGGCGAATGTACAGTGGTTGAAGTTAAGGCGAAAGGCGGAAAGGCTAAAAGTCTGAACACTGTACTCAAGAATAAACAGGTGTACCACGTCAATCATGCCATCAAACTCGGAAACTATAATGTAGGGCGGGATGGGGAAATACTAACAATTCCCCTCTACATGGGTTTTCTCGTTAAAGATACCCTCACTCTTGCAACAATCCCAGATGTAGATTTGAGTTTGCTCACTTAACTTTTGCTATTCTTCCTCGGATTTATGGAAATCTATAGGAAATAAAGTTGTATGTTTGCATAAGGATTGGGGGCGCATCAATCCTGCTTGCAAGGGCAAGTGATGTAATCCCCGGAACGTAAAAGTGTCAATATTATAAATTTGTATAAATGATTAGACAAACAATCTTGAGAAGTCTGGTGTGCTTCTTTGCAGTGGCAATGGCCTTTGTTGCTTATGCCGAGGGACAGAGCGACTACTATGTAAAGTATGGTGCAGAGGTGAAGGTAAACCACAATGCGCATTACCCCATTATGGTGGGCGTAAGCAATGTGCGTGGGGAGCAGCAGGTGCTTAATAATATTGCTTCGGCACCGCGCTGTCAGGCTTATTTTGAAAAGACGGCTACGGTGTTTGGTGTGAAAAGTGGCGAAACCGTAACGCCACTGATTGCCATCAACGGCAGTTGGATGCACGGTTATGTGTATGTCGATTGGAACAACAACGGGCAATTTGATGTTGCGCTTACGGGCGACGGTCCTTACATTAAGGGTGAGGGCAACGAACTGATGTGCTGGTCGCTTTACAGCAAAAGTGGGGATGGCAACTCGGGTTGGAACAGTGCCGGTCTCGCCGTGAGTGGTGACGTTCTGGCGCCAGGTTCTTTCCGCGTGCCTGAAGGTCTTGAGGTGGGCGCTACGTATCGTATGCGTTATGCGGTGATGTGGAACTGCATTGACCCCACGGGGGCAAGTTATGCGAACTATATTTCCGACGGGGCTTCCATTATCGACGTGACCTTGAAGATTACGGGTGTAGCAAGCGGTGATGAGTTGTATGAATATCCTATTAACGAATACGTCGAACCCCGTGTGGGAACAACTCCCGATGCGGTTTCCTGGAATGCCCTTCCCGAAGGACTTCAGGCGTCGTGGGGTTCACGCGATGTGCATTACAAACTTCATGAAGTGCCCGAACTGACGCAGCAAGATGCGGCAACCGTGCGTGCTTGGAAGGGCGAACGCGCTAACATTCAGGCGGTGCTGTATAGTAAGACGGACCAGGGCACACTTTCGGTGCGCATGACGGAGTGGAAGAAGGACGGTGTAGCCACTGGCATAACCAGCGCAGGCGATGCTCGCTTTGTGAACTATGTAATTACCGACGACTTCACGTCGTGTGGTAACCATCCTATGAGTTATCCTACGTGGCTCGTGGCAGATGTTATAGATCAAGATAAACCTCATGCCGTTCCCGCAATGGAGACGCGCCCCGTGTGGTCTACGCTTGAAGTGCCTCGCGACATTGCTGCTGGCGCTTATACTACCGACCTTGAGGTGGTGAATGAAGCGGGTGATGTTGTGAAGCGCCTTGCGCTTACCATCGTTGTTGATGACCACTCGCTGCCAACCGTTGCCGAACAGAAGTTCCATCTTGACTTTTGGCAACAACCTTATGCCGTGAGCCGCTATTATGGGGTGAAGCGCTGGAGCGACGAACATCTTGAAGCCTTGCGCCCCTATTTGAAGGCGTTAGGACGTGCTGGACAACGTGTAGCTTCTACGATTCTCTTCTACGAACCTTGGGGTGAGCAAACTCACGACCTTTTCGACCCCATGGTGGAGACCGTGAAGAAGGCGGACGGCACATGGGCTTACGATTATACTGTGTTTGACAAATATGTGGAACTCTGCGCCGAATGTGGCATCGACCGTTACATCAACTGCTTCTCTATGGTGCCTTGGGATATGAGTTTCCGCTATTGGGATGAGGCTACTGCGGACTATAAATATGTGCAGACCAACACCTCTACGGAGGCGTATCGTGAACTGTGGACCAGTTTCCTCACCGCTTTCAAGGCGCATCTTGTGGAGAAGGGATGGTTTGAAAAGACGAACATCGCCCTTGACGAGCGTGCCGAGGCAGATATGCTCAATGCTTATGCTATCGCTGGAGATTTGGGTTTCAACATGGCGCTTGCGGGCAACTACCACAGCTCGCTCTGCGACAAGTTCCGCGACCTCTGCGTACAACTCGGTCAGGAGGGACGCTTCACTGCTGCTCAACTTGCGGAGCGCAAGGCAAAGGGTTGGATCAGTACGTATTACACCAGTTGTGCCAACGCCGAACCCAACATCTACTCCAACTCCTATCCCGCAGAAGCAACTTACTTGCCCATCTATGCTGCAAAGATGAACCTCGACGGTTACCTGCACTGGGCATGGATGAACTGGGACGAACACCCCTTGACCGACAGTCGCTTCCGCAAGTTTGGTTCGGGCGACACTTACTGCTACTATCCTGGCAACCGTTCCAGCATCCGCTTTGAGCGCCTTATTGAGGGCATTCACCAGTATGAGAAAATTCAGATTTTGCGTGAGGAGTATGCCGATAATCCCGACATGCTTTACAAACTCAATACCTTGTTAGGGCGTTTCAACAGTTCAACGATGGCGGGCACTGCCTGTGCTGCCCTTGTGAACGACCTTGAAGACTTCCTTAATGGCGTAGATGTAGCCGTTCCCGAACCTCCTACGATTGCCACTGGTTACTACCACATGATGAGCAAGGCAACCGCACGTAAGGAGCACCTTTATAACGACGCTACGCATTCGGGCAACAGCCTCCGCCTCACCCTGCAGTCCGACACAAAGGTGACGACCAACAACGGCATTTGGCAGATTACAGCGCTCGGCGGTGGTAAGGTTGCCATCAAGAATGGCGACGGAAATCCCCTCGTGGCGGGTGGTGCAAACGTAACGCTGATGGGAGTATATAACGAACTCACCATCGGCAGTACCTACGACATTGACGGCGTGAATTATTACTACTTTGATGCAGCCCTCAACTGTTCGAATAATAATAGTTCCTACATGGTTGGCGGTAAGGAGCACCTCACCACTTGGGCGTCGGGTCCTGCATATGCCGACGACAACCTGTGGCGCTTCGAATCCGTGAGCATTGAGGGAAAGAATATCTACGAGGTAGTCATCAAGGACACCCCCAACCTCTATGTTGCTTATGACAATGGCACCACCGTACAGCGCGCTTTCAACGGCGGTTTTTTCATCACCGAAGCCCCTATCGCCGAAGCACAGCTCTCCTTGGCAACGCTTGACGGCGCCCTTCAGGATGACCTTTTGATTGCAGTAAAGGGCAATACCATCGAGGTGGAAAGCATGCCGACGCATATCGCTAAACACGAAATTACCACTACCACTACTACTTATGACCTACACGGACGTCGTGTGAAAAATCCAGTTAAGGGTGTTTACATCGTTAATGGGAAGAAGGAACTGAAGTGATGATCTATAATTGATGTGTAGTTGTAGATTTATGGATTACCCAATAGTGCCCTATTGCAATTGTAGAGGGATTGTTGGGCGGACAAACAAACTCCCCAGCGTCATCAAAAGGATGATGCTGGGGAGTTTTTCTGATTGTTCAGATATATTACTGTCCGCTAAAACTTATCGAATCAGAAAAAAGAAAGGGCTGATCTCCGATTTTGGAGTTCAGCCCTTTTTGGTTATCTTTGAGTTACCACACTTAAAGGTTAACCATGAGCAAAAGTACACATTTCTTCGGACA
>JAZTYI010000089.1:0-17011 GCA_045636885.1 Alloprevotella sp. | reverse complement strand
AGGGTGGCGAGCAGGAGGAGGGGGAGGATAAGTCTTTTCATTTTGGAGCGTTTTTGTGTGGGGGGGAGGAGGGGGGGAGCAAAGCGCCGGTGTCGCTGTGGAGCGGGCGTTAATAGTGGCTATAGTTATTATAGTTGCTATAGTGCTTATAGTACCTATAGTTACTTCTTTTTGGGAAGGAACTCTGTAACGTCTTTGCCGAAGCGGAGGAGTTCGCGCACGACGCTTGAAGAGATGCTCATGTATTGCGGTTCGGTGAAGAGCAGTACGGTTTCTACGCCTGAGAGACGCTCGTTCATGGCAGCGATGTCGCGCTCGTACTCAAAGTCCTTTACCGAACGGATACCGCGTAGGATAAAGGTTGCACCCTCGCGCTTGGCAAGGTCTACAGTAAGGTCATCGTAAGCCACGACCTTTACGCGCGGTTCGTTAGCATAAATTTCTTGAATATTGCGGACGCGCTCCTCGTTGGTATAGAGCGTGCGCTTATTGTCGTTGACCCCTACGCCAATAACGATACGGTCAAAAAGCGGTAGGCCACGCTCAACGATACTGGCGTGGCCCACGGTAAAGGGGTCGAATGTTCCGGGAAATATTGCGGTTTTCATTTTGTATAGGGGGATTTATAGTGGCTACAGTGCCTATAAATTTATAGTACCTATAGTTCCTATGATTCGCTATCCTCTTCCGCCAAATCCTCTTCCACAACAAGGTTGTCGATGATAAAGTTTTGGCGCTCCATGGTATTTTTACCCATGTAGTATTCAAGGAGTTCCTTAACCTTGTCGCTCTTGTGGAGGGTGACGGGTTCGAGGCGCATTTCGGGACCAATGAAATGGATAAATTCGTCGGGAGAAATTTCTCCGAGTCCCTTAAATCGGGTGATTTCGGGATTGGGCGAGAGGCGCTCAATCGCCTCTAAGCGTTCCTCCTCGGTGTAGCAGTAAACGGTTTCGTAATCCGCACGGTCGCTACTCTTCGCCTTCTTCAAAACGGCAGCACCGGCACTCTTATCGTTCACACTCTTGGGTTGCTCCACCTTCTTTTCCTTGCGCTTCTTGTTACGAACGCGGTAAAGGGGGGTCTGCAGGATATAAACGTGCCCCTTCTTAATCAAGTCAGGGAAGAACTGCAGGAAGAAGGTCATCATCAGGAGGCGGATGTGCATACCATCGACATCGGCATCGGTGGCAATGATTACCTTGTTATAACGCAAGCCGTCGAGGCCGTCTTCAATATTCAGGGCAGCCTGAAGGAGGTTGAATTCCTCATTTTCATACACCACCTTCTTCGTGAGTCCAAAGCAGTTGAGGGGTTTCCCGCGAAGCGAGAACACCGCCTGGAGGTTGACGTCGCGACACTTGGTAATGCTACCGCTCGCCGAGTTCCCCTCGGTAATGAAGAGTGCACTGTCCAAACGGGGGTCGTTCGCATCTTCCTCACCCTTCTTTTGCTTGGGAGGAGCATCGTTGAGGTGAATGCGACAGTCGCGCAATTTGCGGTTATGCAGGTTCGCTTTCTTGGCACGTTCGCGCGCCAACTTCGTAACCCCTGCAATCGCCTTACGCTCCTTCTCGCTGTCCACAATTTTCTGCTGCAAAACCTCTGCAACATCCAAATTTTTGTGCAGGTAATTATCAACGTTTTCCTTGATAAAATCACCCACGAATTTATTTACGCTCACGCCTGAAAGGGGGAAGGGGTTGCCCTTTGAATCCTTGTCGGGCGCCATAACGAGCGAACCCAATTTGATTTTCGTCTGACTTTCAAAGAGAGGTTCAATCACACGTACGGCAATCGCTGCTACAAGTCCGTTACGCACGTCCTGTACGTCGTAATTCTTTCCGTAGTATTCCTTAATCGTGCGGGCAATGTGCTCCTTAAAAGCACTCTGGTGCGTACCACCCTGCGTGGTGTGCTGACCATTGACGTAAGAATAATACTCCTCTCCGTATTGCGCCGTATGCGTAAAGGCAATGTCGATGCCCTCGCCCTTGATGTGCACAATGGGATAGAGTGCGGGCGCTGTAAGGTTGTCCGTCAGGAGGTCTTCAAGACCGTTGCGACTCACAATGCGGCGACCGTTGTAAAAAATCGCGAGTCCCGTGTTGAGGTAAGTGTAATTGCGGAGCATGAATTCCACAAATTCACCGTGGTATCTGAAGTGCTTGAAGAGCGTAGGGTCGGGGGTGAAACTGATGTATGTACCGTTCTCCTCCTCCGTATCTGCATAAACATCATCCACCAAATTGCCACGCTCAAAAGTGACTTCGTGCATCTTGCCGTCTCTGACAGAGCGTGCAATGAAGCGTTCGCTCAAGGCATTTACGGCTTTCAGACCCACACCGTTCAGCCCTACGGAAGCGGTAAATACAGACGTGTCGTACTTACCCCCTGTGTTCAACTGTGACACGGCGGGCACAAGACTTCCCAAGGGAATACCACGTCCGTAGTCGCGAATGGCACACGTGGTGTCGTTAGTTATGTCCACCTCAATGCGCTTACCGAAACCTTCGTTAAATTCGTCGATAGAATTGTCGATGGTTTCCTTCAGCAACACGTAGATACCATCATCGGCATGCGAACCATCGCCCAAGCGACCGATATACATACCGGCGCGCAAGCGGATGTGATCCATGTCCTTGAGATGGCGTATTTTACTTTCGTCGTAATTGACGGTGGGGGTTATAGGGGTTTCCATGGGAAAGGAGAAATGGGAAAGGAGAAATGAGAAAGACCGTGCGGAGCTTTACTAAGCGCTTAACGCTGCGACTTTCTTGCGACTACTCATATAGATGCTATAGGGATTATAGATGCTATAGATGTTATAGATACTATAGAATTTATAGACAATATAGACTTTACACAATCGATTTCTTGAAGCAGCGGCGGCGCTTGTGGTCTTCCGTGGGGAAGTACTGCCACTGGCTGGCCACCTTTTCGTTTTCTTCCAACTGGGGGTTTGACTCTGCGTATTCAAAACCCATCTGTTGGTAAACGGGTATGAGGTCGGTGAAGAGGGGGGCGTTAACACCCTTGCTTTGGTAGTCGGGGCGCACGGCAACGAGAAGCAGGTCGAGCACCTTTGACTTCTTCCACGTCAACGCCTTAAGCAGGTGCCACCAACCGAAGGGGAAGAACTTGCCCTTCGCCTTGCGGAGCGCCTCGGAGAGTGAGGGCATCGAAACACCTACGGCAATAACTTCGCCTTCCTCATTTTCAACAATCGTCACCATGCGCAAGTCGAGCACGGGTACATACATCTTAACGTAGGTGTCTATCTGACGTTCTGAAAGTTTGGTGAAACCGAAGAGCGGTGTGTAGGCTTCGTTGATGAGGCGGAAAATCTTGTGCACCATGCCAGAGCGCATTACTTCCCACTTGCTCTTAAACTTACGGATGCGCAAACCGTATTTCTTCAATACGATTTCAGAGATGCGCTTGTGCTTTTCGGGCACTTCCTCGGGGATGTAAATCTTACGCTCTGTCCAGTCGGCAGCCTTCTCCATACCCCAGCGCTCTACGTGCTTGGGATAGTAGTCGTAGTTATAGATAGTCGCCATCGTTGAGAGTTGGTCAAAACCCTCAATCAGCATACCCTCAGGATCGAGGTCGGTAAAACCGAGCGGACCTTCAATGTCGGTCATGCCACGTTCAAGACCCCATTCGCGAACGGTGTTGAGCAGGGTGCTGCTCACCTCATAGTCGTCAATAAAGTCAATCCAGCCGAAGCGCACCACCTTCTGATTCCACGTTTCGTTAGCGCGGTGGTTGATGATGGCAGCAATACGACCTACGAGCACGTCATCGCGGTATGCCAAAAAGTAATCGGCATCACAGAATTCAAAGGCGGGATTCTTTGTGCGGTCGAGTGTGCACACCATGTCCATATATAATTCGGGAACATGGTAAGCACAGTCCTTATACATTTCATAGTTGAAGCGAATGAAGGTCTTTAAATCACCCTTCGTCACTACTTTCTTTATTTCGATTGCCATAAAGGATTTTGTTTTAAACTACAACTTACAAAGGTATAAAAAAAACTACACATAAACCTTCCTAAAAAGGCAAAAACCGTTTGTCTTACACTTATTCACACGATATTTGTGAGTGTGTCAAGCAACAGCAGAACAGGGTATACAAAAAAGTGGAGCAACCCAAGTAAACGAGTTGCTCCACTTGTATGACTTTGAGGTGATTAAAATGTAACGACGAAGCGCCCGCGTATGCCCCATCGCTTAGTGTTGGGATCATCAAGATAGTTGAGGCGTCGTACGTATTCAATGTTGAAAAACTTCAAGATATTGTACAGTCCTATGTATGCTTCAACATAAGGTTGTTTGCGGTCCATCATGGTGGTGATGGTGGTGAAGTTTCCTGCAGCATCAAAGGTGCCGGGGAAATAGTAGAGGTCGTGACGACCTGCATTTTGTTCCAACATCGGATTGTTCTTTGATGTAAGGTCTCCCCAAAGGGCACTGAAACCGAAGTATTCGCGCAGTTTCAGGTGCTTGATGAGCGGAATGCGGTTGAGGATCTTGCCGTTGAGTTCCCACGAGCAGAAGAGTGCCGCATAGCGGTCGTTAAGAAACTCCATGTTACGCAGGAGGCTGAACGTATTGTCGTCCTTGATGAACGAGAGGTTTGCCGCTGGCACGATGAGATAGGGGAAGGGCACGCGGTTCCACTGCGCGCCGACTTTGAGTTGCGTATCAATGCGTCCCCATGCAGGAGTCCAGAAACGCTTGTAGATTCCCACCTCGGTGAAGTTGTAGGTGTAATCGCTCCCCAATAGGCCCTTGAACCCAAAGGAGTGTTGCAGGGTCAGTTTTGGGGCATCGTTGTTAGTTGCCACGCGGCGCTGCTTTGTGTTCACCCATTTCACCCCAGGTTGATAAGTGAGTGAGACGGTGGCTTCCGTAGCGCGGAGGTCGTGGATGTGGTGTTGCTTATTGGCGGAAATGTCGCCCGTGTTGAGCGGTTGGTAGAAGAGGCGTGCCGTGGGGCGGTCCTTCTGCACCTTTGCAGCAAGACTGTAGGAGAATCCGTTTTCAAATTCACGGGTGTAAGACGTGCGCCAGTATTCCGTATAAAGCATGTGCTCTACGGGAGTCCATTTGAACGAGGTGAAGACGTTGTCCTTATCCGTAGTCATAAACTTGTCGGAGGGAGAGACAACATCATTATAGTACCCTACGGTAATCTTGTTGTGTGGATATTCGTGGGGCATATAAACTTTGGGGATAAAACTGTAAGTAAACTCCCCACTGCCCTTCCAGCAATGGTCGTCGAAACCATAGGCCGCGTAACCCTTAAAGAACAGGTTGGGGTGGAGGTTGGCAGTTGTCTGGAAGGAACCACGGAGGCGATAACCTTCTACAAAGTTTTGCGAGAAGATGGTGTTGATAGGTCCAATGTCCACCTTGGAAGGTTTCTTCGGGTCGGTACTCGTTTCCACAAAGTTCTCCACAAACGCCTTGGCAATCCAGATAAACACCTTATAGCCCTTCAGTTGTTGCATCTTATGTACGAAACTCTCCATGCCCTCTTCCGAGTCGGTGAGTTCGGCAGGGCGTCGTGCCTCCCAGAATTGCGCATTTTGCACACGGGCATTATAATCCTTGCGCTGGTCGCCCTTGAAGTCAAATTCCTTATCGGCAATGGTTTCAAACGAGAAGTCGGAGTATTCAGTAGTACGCTTAATCTGCATACTCTGTGTGCCCTCTATAATGCTCAACTCCATAATCATGTTGTCACGCGCCAAAACCTGTTCGCCCGTGGGGAGCGTTTCAAATTCCTGCACCACACGCATGGTTTCCACAAAGTTGATGTCGGAGCGGTGGGGGATGGTGATGTCGGCACGGTGCACACGGTAGGTGGAGTCGGCCATGATATACAGATGGCCTGAGAAACCGAAGTCCTGCGGATTGTTGGGCGTAAAGGCTACATCAATACAGCGACGACCGTCGATATTGAGGGTGTCCATCAAGAAGTAGCGGTAGAAGCCGATGGCATAGTTTGTCGAGAGCGGACTGATGAAGGGGTATTGCAGGAGGCGCACCTTGTCATCGTTGATATTCACGGTGGTGAAGCAGTCCTGAAGCATCGTGTTGAGGATGTCGCCCGTAGCAAAAATGTCGTTGATGCCGTTGGCGCGCTGACCCAGAACGATGTTCTTCTTGGTGTCCGTCGACTTGCGGTATATCTCGCGCACCACACTCTCGTCTACTGAGATCGGCAGGATGCGCTTGCCTGTGTAGTTACAGGTTTCCACATGGTCAAGCAGGAAGGGGTGTTTCTTTACCCACTCCCATTCGGTCATATTTTCAGTGATGTTGTTGAGTGAGAGCACGAGTTTGTTGTACTTCTCCAGACTGTAGAAGTCATGCGCTTTGAGGGCATCCAAATTCTTACGCGCAATGACCTTCTTCATCAACTCGACAGCAGGATTGTTCTTACGACTGTAGCGTTTTTTCTTCCCTACAACGGTGGCAGTTTTGAGTTCTGTTTCAAACTCATCAAGCATCACGTCAAGTGTTCGAGCACGCTTGGGAGTAAACGTCTTCTGGTTATAACCGATAAGCGTGAAGGCCAACTCCTTTGCTTTAAAAGGAAGAGAATAGCGACCTTGCTCGTTGGTTTTTACCCCTTGTTCCCCCTTGTAATGCACGTACACCTCAGGCAAAGGTTCCCCCGTCCGCGCATCAGTGACGACGCCGGTGATGTTCTGCGCTAACATGCTCAAGGAGCAAATTAGGAGAAGGAGGGGTGTGAGGAGGAAACGCATATTTAGGGAAATGAGAGCCGACGCCAAACCGAGTGCAATCAACTGACGCCGGAGTGAGTGTAAAGATAAGTTTACTTAATCTTTGCCGAGCGACAAGGAAGAAAACTCGCTTAAGCTTGCTTGAATTGCCGAGCTGAGGAGGCGGAAAAGACCGCGACGCGGGATTAAAGGAGAAATGAGAAAGGAGAAATGCCTTGCGGGGTGTGGTAAGCAATGAGGAAAGGATTATAAAGTTGGGGTTAAGGAGAATAGAAGTAAGAACAACCCGCACGGTTATTTCTCCTTTCTCCTTTCTCCTCTCTCCTTTTTTTTTAGTCAAGTTCTTCATCCGCCTCAAATCCACCCATTGTGCGGATGGCATTTTTGAGGAGAATGTATTGTTGGAAGAGGTCGTGGATAGGTTCTTCCTTTTCCACGTAATTATGCATGGGACTCTTGAGGTAGAAGCTCATCCACGTCTGAATGCCGCTCCATCCAGCGCGGAGGGCGAGGTCGGCACAGAGCACGAGGTCGAGCATCAAGGGAGCTGCAAGAATGCTGTCGCGGCAAAGGAAGTCCACCTTGATTTGCATACCGTAGTCCTTGCCCATCCATCCGAAGATGTCGAGGTTGTCCCAGCCTTCCTTGGCATCGCCACGGGGGGGATAGTAATTGATGCGCACCTTGTGGAAGATGTCGCCGTAGAGTTCGGGTTGTTCGTCCGCCTTAAGAATCGTGTCGATGACGCCGAGCTTTGAAACTTCCTTCGTCTTAAAGTTTTCGGGCGCGTCGAGCACTTCACCGTCGCGGTTGCCGAGGATGTTTGTAGAGAACCATCCCGAAAGACCGAGGCAACGGGTGCGGAGCATGGGCGAGAGTACCGTCTTCATCAGCGTCTGTCCCGTCTTGAAGTCCTTACCCGCGATGGGCACGTTCTGCTGTTTCGCAAAGTCCCACATGGCAGGGATGTCGATGCACAAGTTGGGCGCGCCCATCACGAAGGGTGCACCTTCGGCAATGGCAGCATAGGCGTAGCACATGGAGGGCGAGATGTTCTCACAATCGTTTGCCTTCATGGCAGCCTCAAGGTCGGCAAGGTTTTTGTGAACTGCCTCATTGTAAGGGATGTACTTCTCCGTAGAAGCCGCCCAGATGACTACGGCACGGTCGCAACCGCGTTCCGCCTTAAAGTTACGTATGTCGGCGCGGAGCTGTTCCACGAGTTCCCAACGTGTACCCTGCTTGATGTTGTCGCCCTGCAGACGCGTCACGAAGTTCTTGTCAAACGCCGCCGTGAGGGGCTTAATCGCTTCGAGTTCTTCGCGAACGGGGTCGATGTCGCGTTGCTTCAACACATCTGCATGGAGGGCCGCCTGGTAAGCGTCCTCTTCAAAGATGTCCCACGCTGCAAATTCAAGGCTTTGCATGGGTGCAACGGGCACGATGTCCTTAATCTTCTTATATTGTTTTGCTTCACCGCGACCGACGCGGATCTTTGCCATTTCAATGACCGACCCACCAGGAACAGTAAGTCCTTTGCGGTACATCAACGTACCTGTAATAAATGTGGTCGTTACAGCGCCGAGCCCTACGCTCATTACGGCGAGTTTACCTGTTGCTGGTTTCATATTTTAAGATTTTAATAGTCTTTAAGGTCTTACAACCGTGCGGAATGGGCATGCATTTCTTTCGCAAACCTTCTCTTTCCACTCGTACCTTACCTACTCGTTAACTAAATATTTTTCGCAAAGTTAGAAAAACTTTATGGATTGCATCCGTTGCAACGCTATTTAACATTAACTTTCCGAAGAAGAGAACAGTCGGGTCGTCCCTTCATTCAATCATTTACTTGCGATTTCCCACCTTCATCAATGCTAACCCGATGATGATGCAAACGAGTTCGCGGAGGCGTATGAGAAGACCGAGCGAAACCCCAACTCCAGCCGACAAAGCTAGTCCACCTGTGGCCAGAGCAAATCCACCTTCACGACTGCCTAATTGCATAGGGAGGAAGAAGAGTGCGTTGGCAAAGAGCGAGGTGAAACCCAAGATGAGAATGCAGGTAACGTAATCGGCGTCCACGCCAAAGAGGTGGAGGAAGAATAGGATTTCTGCGCACGAGAGGATGCGCGCAAAGAGTTCGCAACCTAATGAGAAATAGAAGGTCGTAGGGCGTGTGCTGTGAAGTGCGGCGATTTGTTGGTCAATGGATGTTAAGGTGGATTGTTGGGTTGCAATAAACTGCGTAGCCCATCCCTTGACAAACGGAATTTTTGTGAGTAAGCGCAATAAGTTGAGTGTAAAACCTTTGCGGTAACCGCGCATGAAGAAATAAATGGCGGTGGCGCAGATGGCGGTTATGAGCAAAAGCAATACTCCCATGGGGAGGTCTATGCTTGAACCGTAATACGCCACGTAGAGCACGACAGAGAGTAGCCAAAACCAGAAGTGGGAGAAGATGTGCGTCATCACATAGAGCAGGGTGCTCGACGTGGCACGCTCTACGCCTACATAAGGTTTAAGTTCCATGATGCGGTAGGGTTCTCCCCCCATCAGTCCTACTGGAGTAACGCAGTTGAGCGAGAATCCCGTGATGGTGTATTTCAGGATGCGCCAGAAGGGAATGCGCTCACGACTGGTGCCATCATGAATAATAGCACGCCATCCCAAGGCATTGATGGCATATACCCCCAACCACAACAAGCAAGCAAGGACAAACCAACGCCCCGCACGCACCACGTTTTCGGTGATGGCCTCGAGCGTCATATCAAAACTGAAGACCATCACCACTACACTGGCGATGCCGAGAAGGAAGAATATGTTGCGTACTTTTGCTGACATTAAGTTAGGTAGTAGGTAGTAAGTAGTAGTGAACCATGCGGGGTGTTCATTTGACATGTAGGGACGCACGGCTCGTGCGTCCGCATCAATGAGGATTTTTCGCGAGTGCCCAATCGTAACCTCGTATGTATCAAGGAAGCACGAGCCGTGCGTCCCTACATGTTAATGAATTTCCCGCATGCTACTGAGACGCCATAATATGACGTCTCTACGCTCGTTATATGTCCCTCATGGACTACTCACTACTAACTCCTAACTAAAGAAAGTCCCGCGAAGCAAACCTCACCCTTCAGGGGGAACTTCCTTACCTAAAATAATTCACTTACACTATCCATCAACCCCAGCATAAACGCCATGACAATATAGTAGCGGATGGTTTTGCCCACTCCCATACTGAGGGCTGAGTAATAAATATTGAGGCGCAAATAACCCATGGCCACGGTAATCACACTGCCCAGGATGGGAATCCATGAAAGGAGTCCCGCCCATACACCGTAGCGCTTTACCTGCTGAATGCCTTTGTTGAGTTTCTTCGGCGGCAGTTTTAGCAACTTATAAATCCAGTCTTCATTCCCCATGTGGCCCACGCCGTAGTTAAACATACCTCCCAGCGTGTTGCCTATTGACGCCCAAATGAAGAGTCCCCAAGGGTCTACCCCTGCGGCAATAAGGGTAATCATTACTGCTTCAGAGGAGAAGGGAATAAAACTTCCAGCCAAGAATGCTGCGATAAACATTCCGGGCAATCCCCAGTCTACGAGAAGATTAACGATAAAATCCATGCCGTGTGGTAGTTGAAGAAGGTGAGTAGAATGAGTATGAGAAATGACATCCAAAAGACGGTGGTACAAAACCATCCGCGGGTGAGTGTCAGATAGTGGGCAATGTGAGGCGCCCCGTTGGTGATGAGTAGGAGTAACCACGTCCAGCGCTCTTCGGGAAAGAGCAGGAGCAACACCGTGAGTCCGCCCTGCACGAGCGCAATTAAATAATAGTACATGCGCACGCGGATTTTGTCGAGATAGGAGGTGCGCACCTGATGCGTGATGGCGATAAGCGAAAGCAGTAGCGTGCCTCCAGCACTGACGAGAAATTGCCACTCGGCAGTGGAGAGCGTGGCGGGAGTTGCGGTGTAAACACTCTGCCAGTAACTACTATCGATGTGGGTAAGGGCGTGGCGGGTGCTTTCTATAAACTGGAGAAGCAGGGAGAAGTCCCACTTCACCAAAGCCCAAAGGGAATAACCTACGAGGGGCAAGAGCAGTGCCATGAGGGTGGCGCCGAGACTGCCAAGTGTGAGCGAGCGCAAGTGAAGGCTGCAACTGAACAAGAGCAGGGGTACCAACCACAATACTTGCGGGAGGAGCAATGCTGCAATGCCTAACAAGAGAAAGGCGTGAAACATCTTTCCCTCGGGGCGTCGCTCTTGGTATGCCGCAAAAAGGCAGGCGTAGCAGAGCAGTAGCGCAAGCGGAAGCAAGGAGGCGAGGCAAAACTCATGGAGCAGCGGGACGGACGTGAGCGCGACGAAGACGGTAGTGCTCACCATGCGCGAGCGTTCGCGAATCAGTTGTAATCGCGCGTTGGTCTCCATCCACACGTAGGTCGTTAATAGTGCCACAAACCAACCTCCCCAAAGCAGTAAGTTGCCTGCTTCGGGGAGTATCCATAACACACTTCCCACAACTAATGCTATGGGAAGGATTGTTGTGCTTGTGGTAATAGCTGTCTTCATTTTATATAGTTCCTATAGTAGCTATAGTTCCTATAAATATACAAGTAACCTTAAAGGTCCTGACCGATGTCGCGACGATAGTACTTGCCCTGATACTGAATCTGCTCAGCGCCCTTCATAGACTTGGCAAGCGCTTCAGCCTTGTCCTTACCGTAAGAACTTACGGCAATCACGCGACCACCAGCCGTTACGAGTTGACCGTCCTTCATGGCAGTACCTGCGTGGAAGACTACGCTGCCTTCAACATCAGCGCCCGTGATGGCAAAACCCTTTTCATAATCCTGGGGATAACCACCGCTGACGCACATTACGCAAACTGCTGCGCGCTCGTCAAACTCAATAGTCTTTTCATCAAGATTGCCTGCTGCCACACCTTCGAGCAAGTCAACGAGGTCGCTCTTAATGCGCAACATCACACTTTCCGTTTCGGGGTCGCCCATGCGGCAGTTGTATTCAATTACCTTGGGTTGTCCGTCGCAGTTGATGAGGCCGAAGAAGATAAAGCCCTTGTACACGATGCCTTCAGCAGCAAGACCTTCAACGGTGGGGCGGATGATTTGGTCGTCTACAATCTTCATCCATTCGGGAGTAGCAAAGGGCACGGGGGTAACTGAACCCATACCGCCGGTGTTCAAACCCTTGTCACCTTCACCGATGCGCTTGTAGTCCTTAGCTTCGGGAAGAATCTTGTAATTCTTGCCGTCGGTAAGTACAAAGACAGAGCACTCGATGCCTGAGAGGAATTCTTCAATCACTACGCGAGAAGAGGCATTGCCGAACATACCGCCGAGCATGCTGCGGAGTTCCTTCTGTGCTTCTTCAAGGGTGTCGAGAATGAGCACACCCTTACCCGCACAGAGACCATCTGCCTTGAGTACGTAGGGAGCCTTGAGGGTTTCGAGGAACTTGCAACCTTCTTCTACTTGCGTGCCGTCAAAAGTAGCGTATGCCGCCGTGGGAATGCCGTGGCGCATCATGAATGCCTTTGCAAAGTCCTTTGAACCTTCGAGCACAGCACCTGCCTTTGAGGGACCGATTACGGGAATGTGCTTTACGGCGTCGTTAGCAAGGAAGTAGTCGTAGATACCCTTTACGAGGGGATCTTCAGGACCTACTACAACCATGTCAATGCCTTCCTTCACGGAGAAAGCGGCGATGCCGTCAAAGTCGTCGGCTTTCAATGCGGGCACATTCTCGCCTACGTTGGCAGTACCAGCATTACCGGGAGCGATAAAGAGTTTTTCAACTTTGCTGCTCTGAGCAATTTTCCAAGCAAGGGCGTGTTCGCGGCCGCCACTGCCAAGTAAGAGGATTTTCATATCGGATGAGGTTATGAGTGAGGTTATGAGGTGGGGAGGTTATGAGGTTGTAAGGCTGTGTAGCGTGCAGTCCGGATGGTCTTAAAACCTCAAAACCTAATAACCTCAAAACCTTAAAAAATTATATCTTTTCCAACGCCTGTTCGATATCCGCAATGATGTCTTCTGCATCTTCGATACCTACAGAAAGGCGGATAAGGTCGGGAGCAATGCCGGCTTCCTTAAGTTGCTCTTCTGAAAGTTGGCGGTGTGTATGACTTGCGGGGTGAAGCACACAACTCTTGGCATCTGCCACGTGAGTTACGATGCTGATGAGGCGAAGGTTGTCCATAAACTTGATGGCATCTTCACGCGTACCCTTCAAACCTAATGCCATTACGCCGCAAATACCGTTGGGAAGGTACTTCTGTGCAAGGGCATAGTAGGGATTGTCCTCAAGTCCTGCGAAGTTTACCCACGCTACCTTGGGGTGCGCCTTGAGGTATTCTGCAATGCGTTGCGCATTTGAGCAGTGCTGCTTCATGCGGAGGTGGAGCGTTTCAAGTCCGAGGTTGAGCAAGAAAGCATTTTCGGGCGACTGAATCGAACCGAGGTCGCGCATCAACTGCGCTGTGGCCTTCACGATGAAGGCATTCTTGCCAAACGCCTTGCTGTAGGTAAGACCGTGGTAACTTTCGTCGGGCGTGCAAAGACCAGGGAACTTTTCTGCTGAGGCTTCCCAGTCAAAATTACCGCTGTCGATAATCGCACCGCCCACGGCTGCTGCATGACCGTCCATATATTTTGTTGTAGAATGCGTCACGATGTCCGCACCCCACTCGAAGGGACGGCAGTTGATGGGTGTTGCAAAAGTGTTGTCCACAACGAGGGGTACACCGTTCTTATGTGCCAATTTGGCAAAGCGTTCGATGTCCAAGATGGTGCAACCAGGGTTAGAGATGGTTTCACCGAAGAAACACTTCGTATTGGGACGCACGTGCTTCTGGATTTCTTCGTCACTCCATTCCTGATCGACAAATGTACATTCGATACCCAACTTCTTGAGCGTAACGCCGAAGAGGTTGTAAGTGCCGCCGTAGATGTTGTTCGTAGAAATGAAGTGGTCGCCCGCTTCACAGAGGTTGAAGATGGTGTAGAAACTTGCTGCCTGACCTGAAGAAGTGAGCATTGCTGCCACACCGCCTTCCAAAGCAGCAATCTTTGCTGCTACAGCATCGTTGGTGGGGTTTTGAAGGCGGGTGTAGAAGTAACCAGAGTCTTCAAGGTCGAAGAGGCGTGCCATCTGTTCGCTCGTGTCGTACTTAAAGGTGGTACTCTGATAAATAGGGAGCTGACGGGGTTCACCCTTCTTGGGTGTATATCCTGAATGCAGGCAGAGTGTGCCTAAGTTTAGTTTCTTTTCCATAGTGTTGGTATGGTGTAAATGGATTTAGCAGGCCCCATAAGACCTGCTAAATCTGTCGGTTTTTTATTAGAAATAGTATGTAGCGTTGAGCTGGAACATGTTGCGCTTGATGTCTGCAGCACCAATGGGAATATTACCTTGTTCTGCGATAGCCTTACCAATGGCACCAAGAGCAAATGTGTAACCAGCTGTGAGTTCCAACTTACCGAGTACCTTAGCACCTGCGCTGATATTCCAAGAAGTGGACATGTTCTTCTTGTCAAATGTGCTTGAAGCATTGCCCAACGCCTTGTTCCACTTTGTGCTACCCAAACCGAAGTCAAACTGAGGACCTGTTCCTACGAACACCCCCGTACCGCCTACACCGAAGTTGAAACGGAGGTTCAAGGGAATAGAGAATGAGCGTTCTGTTTCGTACTCCTTAATCTGGTCGCTTTCGAGCACTAACTTGTTCTGGTTGTAAAGCAACGCACCGTTTACAGAGAAACCTGCGATAAGACCTACGTTTGCACGCACACCAATGTTCCAACCTGCTTGACTATCACCGCTCTTAAGGTTAGAGATGGCAGAGTTAGAAACCTTTACCTTTGTATAGTTCAAACCGCCTGTGATACCCCAGTTAAAACTGAATGCTGACGCTGATGTTACTACGAGTGCAGCAACGAGTGTGAGAAGAATCTTTTTCATAATTACAATTGTATTGTGGATTAGTAGAATGTCTCAGTCGGTTGGATTAGTACGTTCAACCGACTGAGAATTGGTTATTTATTGGATAATGCCAAGGCTCTGGAAGATGGGGTGCTGAATAGCATACACCACGATACCTGCGAGGTAACCTGCGAGGGCGAGCCAAGAGATATTCTTCAAGTACCATCCGAAGGAGATGTTTTCAAGACCCATTACAACTACACCTGCTGCAGAACCGATGATGAGCATTGAACCACCGACACCGGCACAGTAAGCGAGGAGCTGCCAGAAGATACCATCCTGTGCCAAAGCACCAGCAGCTTCAATGGGGTACATACCCATACAACCAGCAACGAGGGGCACATTGTCCACGATAGCTGAAGCCGCACCGATAACACCTGTAATCGCATAGTAGTTAGCACCAGTAACGCCGTTCAACCACTCACCGAATGCGGTGAGCACGCCAGTATCCTGAAGCGTTGCTACAGTCATGAGGATACCGAGGAAGAAGAGGATAGTCGTCATGTCAATCTTCTGCAACATGTTGGTCACACGGTGCGTAGACATGAGGTGGTGGTTCTTCTTGCGAGCCAAGAATACTTCTACAGCTGTCCAGAGCACACCGAGCACGAGGAGGATACCTACGTAGGGAGCAAGGTGAGTCAATGACTTAAAGATGGGCACGAAGAGCAAACCGCCGACACCGAGGCAGAACACGATGTTACGTTCTTTCTGTGAGAACTCCTGGTTGGCTTCCACATATTCTTCCATCTTCACACCTTCGATATTACCCTTCATGCGGAAGTGCATGATGAGGCAGGGGATGAGCAAGCTGGCAACAGAGGGGAGGAACACTTCCAAGAGTACACCCTGTGTAGAGAGCATACCGCGTACCCAAAGCATAATGGTTGTTACGTCACCGATGGGAGAGAACGCGCCGCCGGCATTTGCTGCCAAGATGATGAGACCCGCGAAGAGGAAACGGTCTTCCTTGTTTGCCACGAGCTTGCGGAGCACCATGATCATTACGATTGAAGTCGTGAGGTTGTCAAGCACCGCTGAGAGAAAGAAGGTCATCCATGCCATGCGCCACATGAGCTTGCGCTTGCTGGCAGTCTGAAGGCGGTAGCGCACGAAGTTGAAACCACCGTTCGCGTCAACGATTTCCACGATGGTCATCGCACCCATCAAGAACACGATGATTTCGCAAGTTTCAGAGAGGTGGTGAAGCATGCGTTCAGTGATAGGTTCTCCGTGAGGAAGCGTAATCGCACCACTGTTCACACCCACAGTAACGAGCGTCCAACAGATTGCACACATCAAGAGCGCCACGGGCGCCTTGTTAATCTTTGTACCGTGTTCGAGGGCAATACAAGCGTAGCCAATGATAAACACAGCAATAATGATAGATGTAATCATTTGAAATTTAGTTTATTAGTTAATTTTATGATTTTAGTTTTATCGATGGATAATGTGGTTGGAACTTTAGGCTGTAAGGAAATGTTATTTAAAAAGGAGTGCAACAATATCCAATAACCTTATTTAGTGTATGTTTCAAACTACAAAGGAATTATTTTTTCTTGACTTATCAAAGAAAAAAAGGGGGTTTTCACCCTATTACCCCTTATTCACCCCCTGTTTCTGGGAAATATCCTTAAAAATAACTTTCGTGTGGGAAGATTTTGCTAACTTTGTCTTCGCAATGCGCTTGCGCTGGAGGTCCCTATAGTTCAATGGATAGAATAGAGGTTTCCTAAACCTTTGATAGGGGTTCGATTCCCCTTGGGGATACTATTTTATACCAATATGAGGGTGTGTCGACGTGGCACACCCTCTTAATTTTGGGCAATAATATAGGTGTTACTAGTAACTGCTATATTGTTGCCTGAATTTATGTATGCATTGCCCTCCTCGGGGGCTTTACGGGTGGTTTAATATTGCTTCTATACAACAAATTCCTCTGCAAGCATGTTACGGCACAGTATCGTTTGTATTTAGGCAACGTAGAAATCTTGTAAATCACTTTCGTAATGCCCCCGTAGGTAGGGTGTTCAAAATTGTAAAAATAAATGAGACCGTTTTGAGGTGTATTTGGTATTGAAAATCAACTAAATATAGTTGGTCAAGACGCCGAAGGTGTCTCCGCTCAGTAACCGGGGCGTGCGAGCGAGGCGAGTACCCCCGGTGAGGAGCACACAAGCATCGCACCCTGGAGGGGTGCCCGAGCAACGAGCAACAAGATATGTCAGGTGTTGGGG